>QHXC01000158.1 GCA_003222815.1 Acidobacteriota bacterium
AAAAGGGTTCCGTGACTGATCCGATGATTCCGATTCGACCGGCGCCATCCAAAAACTCGTAGTCGACGGCTGGAGCGCTTCCGTTAGCCCGGCCAACTTCGCGGACAGGAAAGCGGGCATGAACGGTGTCCAGGATTTCCCTCTTCGTCACTGTCTTTTCAAGGCTCCAGGCATTGGAGTTCCCGACATCCATGTACTCAATGAAACGCATTTCAAGGCCGTTGTTCCGGGCGAAGCCGACAAGGTCCAGGATTTCGTCGTCATTGATCCCCCGAATGATCACGGCATTGATCTTGATCGGAGACATGCCCGCCCCTTGGGCGGCAAAGAGTCCCTTCAGGACGTCATCCAGATTTCCCCGTTTCGTCAAGTCGCGAAAGCGATCCGCTTTAAGCGTATCGATACTTACGTTGATTCTTCTAAGGCCCGCCGCCGCAAGGCTACCGGCCTGTTCTGCCAGCAGCGCTCCGTTTGTGGTTAGCGACAGATCGCCCAAACCCTCGATCTTCGCAAGACGCGCTACAAGCCTGTGCAGATCTTTCCGCACAAGAGGTTCGCCGCCGGTCAGGCGAATTTTCTCGACGCCAAATTCCCGAAAGAGCCTAGCCAACCGCTCGATTTCTTCAAACGACAAAACCTCCTGGCGCTCAATCCATTTGTATTCGTCGAACGGCATACAATAGGCACAACGGAAGTTGCACCGATCGGTAACCGAAATGCGAAAGTCACGCATCGAGCGCTGCATCGTATCTCGCGTCAGCATTTCCGCATTATCTCACCAAAGGGAGGAAGAGGTGCAGCCTTTACAGTGTCACATAATAGATATTATGTAAACTAGCACAGGGATCTGACGGCTTCCACCCATCGGTGTGCCGTCATCGCTCCAACCGTCCTTTCACAGAAACTGTGGAAAAGCCTGTGGAAATAGATAGTGGTCGCGAAGTAAGGCCAACTAAATCGAGTATTTATAGCAGTTTGCACCGAAAATGGGACAATCGTGCTATTGTTGAAAAGCTATGCTGAAAAGCCCGAAAAACGCCTGATTTATCGGCCTCAAATCGACGTCGTATCGGTTTCGATCAATATTGGCGCGGATTTTGGGGCATAATGCGCAAATGGCGTCGATCTGGTTTGGGACTTCAGGATTCAGTTACAAAGAGTGGAAGCCGACATTTTATCCTCAGGAGCTGCCCAACACCGACTTCCTTCGCTACTATGCGAGCCGGTTGAACGGCGTGGAAATCGATTCGACGTTTTACCGGATGCCCAATCAAAAGACGATCGAAGGCTGGCGAGCGGCCACGCCCGAAGGCTTTCGTTTCAGTATCAAGGCTTCGCAGCAGATTACCCACCGGCAGCGGCTCAAGGTACCCTCCGAGGCGCTGGACTATTTATTGAATGTTGTATCGGGTATGGGAAACCGGCTCGGCATGGTGCTGTATCAACTACCGCCTTTTTTTAGATGCGACGTGCCGAAACTAGAGATGTTCTTGACTGCAGTTCCCCGAGGAATTCCTGCCGCGTTTGAGTTTCGTCATGAGTCCTGGTTTGCAGCGGATGTTTATCGATTATTAAGAAGCCGCAATGTCGCCTTGTGCATCCACGACGCCGACGATCACACGACACCACTTCAGTTGACGGCGACGTTTACCTACGTGCGGCTGCGCCGGTCCGAATATACGCTGGAGCAACGGCGTGAATGGCAGAATCGGATTCGGACGTGGGCTGGCGAAGGAACCGACGTTTATGCTTTTGTGAAGCACGAGGATAATCCCGATGCGCCGTTAATTGCGATAGAGTTTGCCAGGGGCGTCGGGATCTCGCTACTCTGACCTCAAGTGATGGTTTAATACAAATTTATCAATCGCTTTGGCCACTCCATCTTCATCATTACTTGAAGTAATCGAGGTACCGTCACCATTGACGGCGAGCACCCGGATCTGCGTCATTTCGAAGGGCTGCTCCGGCGCTTCATTTCTTCGAGGGTGCGTTTGAGGTCGTCCAATTTAACTCCGGCTTCAGCTAGCTTTCCTTCCGCCGTAAGGCGCTGGTATTCAGAGAAGGCTTGGTTGGCGCGCTCAATCCAAGACCGGATGTCGATGGGCTCGGTCTTGGTCGTCGCGGATGGCGGCTCGGGTTGGGGCGAGAGGGACGGTGTTCGGCCTTCCAGCAGTGAGTCCAGCGCCTCGGCAAATCTGGGAGCATAAGCCAGACGATCCTGTGTTGCCAAAACCACGAGCCTCAACTCGGGCATTGGACTTCTCTCGGCTTGCAGGTAGATCGGCTCAACGAACAATAGCGTGTCCTCGAGTGGAATCACCAGCAGGTTGCCCCGAATCACGGTCGAACCCTGTTGGTTCCACAGTGTGAGCTGTGGGGAAAGTTGTGGGTCCTGATCGATGCGCGCTTGTATCTGTAACGGTCCGTCCACAAACCGCGTTTTCGGAAAACGGTACGCCCGCAGCGTCCCGTATTTTTCGCCATCACTGCGGCCGGCAAACCAGCCGATCAGGTTGTTGCGGTTTGCCGGCGTGAAGGGAAAAATCGAAACGAACTCCAGCTCGGAACTGCCAGGAAAGCGCATCAGCACGAAAAACGGTTCGATTGCATCGGCCACTTGCTGGCCCTGCTGCTGCCGAGTGCCCTGCTGGGCAATGGTCCAGACGTCTTCCCTGTTATAAAAGACCTGTTCGTTTTCGACGTGATATCTCGTGTAGATGGCCGCCTGAGAGCGAAACAGCAGTTCGGGATAACGTACGTGAGCCCGCAGGAAGTCGGGCATTTGGCCCGCAGAGGAAAAGAGCGCGGGAAACATCTTCTGATAGGACTGAATCAGTGGATCTCCGGTATCGAACACGTAGAAATGTACTGTGCCGTTATACGCATCCACAACCGTTTTGACACTGTTGCGAATGTAATTCACAGCGTGATTTCCGAGATTGATATGGCTGGAGAAGGGATAGCGATCGGAGGTAGTGAAGCCGTCGATGATCCAATACAAGGTGCCGTCATTACCGATGACAACGTAAGGATCATCGTCGAAAGTCAGGAACGGAGCCACTTCGGCGACACGCTCGCGAATATTCCGCCGCATCAACAGCATGCTGTCTGCGGTAATATCGTCCGAGAATGGAACCTTCGTGAGATCACCGACGCTCCACGCCAGCAACAGCCTTCGAAAGAATGATCCCATTTGTATCCCGCCTGTGCCTTCGTACGTGGAATAGTTATTCGCGTCACCTTCGGGATAATTGAATTCCTTCTGGCGAGTCTTCACGTACACCGGCCAATCGGTGATCTCGCCAAAATAAATTTCGGGCCTTCTGATCTGAAGTTCCTTCTCCGTGCTCTCCACAGGCATATTCGACAGCACGAAGTCGGGCAATCCTTCTTTCGAGAACCGGCTCACGTGGTTCATGGTGATGCCATAGCCGTGCGTGTAAATGAGTCTCTCATTCACCCAATTTTGGGATCCTGTTTGCAATTTGTTCAAGCTGAGCTCGCGGACAGCGAGCATCATCGCCTGAGGTTTTCCATTGATGACGTAGCGATCCACGTCGATATGGGGAAAATCGTAATACGTCCGTATCTCCTGAACTTGACGCAACGTCTGTTGAAGCGCCCGCCAGTCCCAAAGGCGGGTGTTGCCCAGTGTATCGGAATGTTTGGCCGGATCGAAAACTGCATTCGTGAGGCGCGGCTCGAAAGGAATTTCTTCGATATGTTCGAGGGCGAACGCATTTCGGGTGAAATCGATGTTACTCCGGATGTATGGGGTCTCGCGCACCAGTTCGTTTGGGCGAACGACGAAGGTCGTCACATACCCTGGTGCAAGAACGCCTGCAACCAAATACGTCAGGGCTGGTATTGCAAGAGCTACTCCGATATTGCGGATCCGCCCAACTCTGATGTTGACGGCGGCAAAAGCTGCGCCCAAAAGCAGTGCGGCAATAACGAACCAGAGTCCGGGCACGACAATCTTGTCATCGACGTACCGAACTCCGGTGAAGAGAGTGTTCTGTTCGAGCAGCAATGCGTATCTACCGACGTAGGTTTCTGCCGCGATCGCCAGGAGAAGGAGAGCTACGGTGAGGGATACACGTTTAAAGGTGGCGGTGGTGTCGGTGACTGACATCAGTATCGCAGCCACTAAAACAATGACGGAGATCGCGAGAAACCATCCAACGACGCCCTCGAAAACCGGCAGGGTGAAGAAATAAAACGAGAGCGGCCTGCCGAAGATCGGGTCCGATACGGATGGTGTTGGGACCCTGTTTATGAAGAGAGCATATTTGCTCCAGTCGGAGCTGAAAGAGAGTCCGAAGAAAATCCCCACTGTGATCGCTACGGGCATCGCCAGGCGCTTGAGACTCTCGGGTGTCGGGACGACAATGGCCTCGCCCGCGATTTCGACAAATGGACGTCGCGCGTAATCCCCAGCGGGCGTCACCAGGCGAAACAGAAAATAGAGCAAGACCGCCGATGCGAGAGCAAATGCCAGGAAGACGATCGCCTGGCCTTGCAAGCGGTACCAGTAGACGGACTCAAAGCCAAGGCTTTGGAACCACAAACTGTCCACATAGAAAGAAATGGATTGGAACCCCGCCGCAAGAATGAAGACAATGATTACCAACCGCAGTGCAAACCGGCGTATCGCTCGCGTATCGATGGAGCGGTGATAGTCGGGGGGACGCATGGTCTCCTTAATACCATAGAGTTGCACGGTCCGGCTCTACTTTGCGACTTTTGAAATGGGAAATGATTCGCACCGCTGCAGTGGCGATGAGAACAATGCCTCCGGCATACCTGGCGAGATTACCGTTATTCGGGTGCTTATTGGAGAGCTGGGATCAAAGAATCAGCCTTCGGTGTGCCTAACCCAGTCACATAATCGTATCCAGACGTTGCTTTGCACAATCCATGGCACTTGTCGTTCTTACCGTTGTCTATATCGTTGTAATTCGCCGCGTACCCATTTTGTGCCGCGTCGTACAGGATGCCCTGACTCCCGGTGAGCGCGGGTTTACCGGCCCCTTGTCGAATTGAATTCGCAATAGCAACCAGGGCTGCCCACTGCGGAGCGCCAACGCTCGTTCCGCCAACCTGGTACCATCCCGATAGCCCGCCAAAGGGGATACTGTCGTACACCGCAACTCCGGTATCGGGATCACCATCGTAGGCGACATCTGGTGTTCCGCGCTTATGGTCAGGGTCATTCGGAATGGGATATGCAATTTGATAAACAGGTTCACTCTCGAAAGGACTCAGTCCCCCGCCACTTCCTTCAAAAGCCTTCTCGCTCGAATGAGAGCCATCTCGATGCAAATGGAGCGTCGTGCCTCCAACAGACATCACGTAACGCGATGCTGCGGGATAAACAGTTCCGTGGCCGTTGTCTCCAGAGGAAGCGAAGAAAGTGACGTTATTGCCCACGAAATGGCCGTCGTACGCGATTTCACCCGAAAATTCACCCAATCCCCAACTCATCGAAACTGTGGTGGCCCCGTTTTGAACGGCAATGTCAACGGCCCTCAAGAGCGCGGAGAGTTGATCGGAGGCCGCTTCAACGAGAAGGATTTGAGCCTCTGGCGCGATCGCATGAGCCCATTCGACATCAAGAGCGATTTCCAGGGCCCATAACGCATTTGTTGGTGGCTGTGCGCCATCGGCATAGATTTTACGAAAGCACCGATTGGCCGTTGTGCATTGCGGCAGGCCGAACATGCTGTTGAAAGTCGCCAAATCCTGCTCAATAGCCGCATGATCAAAGGAATCCACTATTCCAATGATCTGTCCCCTTCCCTGGTTGCGGACCTGGTCGAAGCCATACGCCCGCCGCACTTGAGCAGGTGTGAGGCCAACCACACCTTTGCCTGCAGCTCCCTGGACGCGGACAAAAGGGTGGACCTGGCCAGCACCCTGACCGTTTGCTGAGGGAGGGCTCCATATTGCAAGTATCAGCACAAGAACAGCTACCAATCGGTGACTTTCGCCTCTCATAAAAACTCCTTGAGCGATTCGAAGCCTACAGCTTCATTTGAGTCGGACTCCGAGACTGAGTGCACGGACATCTGGAACGAGTTTCATACGATTTGGATGCTTTGATAAGAAAGCTTTCCAGCTTTTTGCGCGTTGAGCAGGACCGGGGGGCGACCAATCGGGCATGTGACCGAAAGCGCACGTAGCATCACGCTAAGTCCTCTATCCTTCAAGATCAGAATTCCTTTCCGAACTCCTCCGGCG
>QHXC01000159.1 GCA_003222815.1 Acidobacteriota bacterium
CTACCTCGATGTGGCACAGCTCTCCGTGGTAATGACGCAGCCGGATTTTTCACTCGCACGTGTGGTCCGAAGTTGTGGCGATGCGGTTCAGATCGGCGACATCATGCTTCCGTTCCAACCGATCACCCTGCCGGCCATCGCCCGGCCGCGCCAGTTCAGCCCGACGATGAAGGTATCTGGCGATGTGAAGGGTTCGGTCGTCATCAGTCAAGCGATGCTCTTGAATTTCGGTTCGGTTCTAAAAGGGTCTGGAGTCATTCCGGGAGTGCGCAGCGGCCGCCTGGCTTCGCTCGATAGAGGGATCGCGAGCGAAGGAGAAATCGTTTATATCGATGCTGGCCAGAGCCGGGGCGTGAAGCCGGGAGATGTTTTTGTGGTCTATCGGAACGTCGATGTAGACAACCGCCTCTACGATATCCCGAAACAAGCACAGAAATTGAAGGGCGTCCGAACGGCGATCGGAGAACTGGTCGTATTGAAGGTGGAGGAGCGGGCTTCTACTGCGCTCGTGACTTACGCGTCCGATGGGCTTTCTCTGGGGGATGTCGTCGAGCGTAGGTAATCATCATTGCGGTTCCGACGACGAGCATTGGAAACGTCAGGATTTGTCCGCGAGTAAACGGTCCAAGGTCAAAGCCGATTTGCGCGTCGGGCTCGCGGACAAACTCGACCAGAAATCGAAACAGTCCGTAGAACGCCACGAGACACCAGAAGACGGTTCCATGATAAAAGTCTTTTCTGTACAACCATCTTAAAACCAGGAAAAGCACAAGACCTTCAAGGAATGCCTCATAAAGCTGCGATGGGTGCCGCGCAACCGCCCCACCTTCAGGAAAGACCATCGCCCAGGGCACATTAGACGGCCGGCCGAATAACTCACCGTTAATGAAATTGCCGATACGACCAAGACCAAGTCCGATCGGAACAGCGACCGAGACCAGGTCCGCAACTTCCCAGAAATTCCAATGCTTCTTTCGACTAATCCATACCGTGCCAAGAACCACACCGATAAATCCGCCGTGGAAGGACATCCCGCCCTGCCAGATCGCCAGGATCGAAAGTGGGTCACGGATGTAACTGCCCAAGTCGTAGAACATCACATAACCGAGCCGGCCGCCGATCATGACACCCAGGATCAAGTAGAATAGAAGGTCGTATAGATCATCATTCGACATATCGAGTTTGCGGAATTTCGCAAGGCGCCGCAGCACGAAATAACCAATGACGAATGACAGCATGTACATCAGCCCGTACCAGCGCAGTTGCAATGGGCCGACGCGCAGAAACACTGGGTCGATGTTGGGGTAAGGGAGCGTAAGGATCATGAATTGGTCGTGAAGTGGAAGTGCTTTTCGCCGAAGACGAGCGCACGAAAGCGGTGGATGGTCGCACCATCCTTCCAGTCGTCGGAATTCAAGCCGGCTTTCCAGCAGGTTTCCTGAAGAAACCTTTCGCGATCCCAGCCATATGCTTTTGCGACCTGCGGCAAGAGCAGACCTCGCGCCCCCTTTTTGCTGATGAGAAGTCCGTGGATGCCGACTTCGATTTCGCCGACATTTTCCACCCGCTCGACCGTCGATAATACCGAGATTTCGAATTCCACGAGTGGAAGCTCCGCCAACGTTAACGGCATGAATCTGGGGTCGCCGATGGCAGCGGCTATCGCACACTCGGCAGCGCTCCGGCATAAAGGTCTTACGGGATGAACATTACCGATGCAACCCCTCAAATCATCGCCTTTGTGAATAGAAACGAAAATTCCGCAAGGCTCGGCGAGGACTCCCGAAGTAAACTCCGGCAGACCCAGCACCTCACCGGCAAGGTAGGCTCGGACAGAGTCCCGGGCGATCTGAAGCAGGAGCTGTTGCTGGCTTTCAGTGAGTTGGAACATCACGAGTTGGGACTTGCCGGCGCTGCCTTTTTTGCAACAGAATCAGGCGCCGGCGTTCCCGTGCTTTGAACCTGACATCAATTTTGGTCCAGAAGGTTCGGAAATAATCGACAGCGGACAGCAACGCAAACAGCACGACGAAATAGAGCGCGATGGTTCCAACAGCATGCAAAACCGGGTATGAGCTTCCACCAGGCATGCCTAGGATCAGAAGCGTGATCGCGGCCACCTGCGTCGCCATTTTGATTTTGCCGAGCTCTGAAGCGTCGATCGTAAAGCCCTGAGCCGATGCAATACTTCGCAGACCGCTTACTGCGAATTCGCGGCCAATGATGATCACCACCATCCATGCCGGCACGACCTGGAGTTGGACGAGCGAAATGAAAGCTGATGATATGAGTAGCTTGTCCGCAACCGGATCCAGCAACGTGCCCAGAGTGGTGACCTGCCCTCGCTTTCGCGCCAGATACCCGTCCAAGAGATCTGTGAGAGAAGCGGCCAGAAAAATCAGAGCCGCAACCAGAACGTTGTACTTTGTCAGCAGAACGGCCACGAGAAAAGGAACCAGAAAAATTCTCATCAAAGTCAGGCCGTTAGGCAGATTCATGCGTTTATTCTAGTATAGAAACGGAGATTCCATGAAAGGACTTATCCTGGCCGGTGGCAAAGGCACACGGCTCCGGCCTCTCACGATCAACACTCCCAAACCGGTTGTTCCCGTAGCCAACTCCCCGTTTCTCTTGTATCAGATCGATCTGATGCGGAGCGGCGGCATTCAGGAAATTATCCTGAGTCTGTCGTATCAGCCGCGAAAAATCGAGGACCTTTTGAAGGACGGTTCCGATTACGGCGTATGGATCCAATACGCCGTAGAAGGTACTCCCCTGGGAACAGGCGGCGCATTCAAGAATGCCGAGGAAAACATCGATTCCACCACTGTCGTCTTCAACGGCGACGTGCTGACTTCCCTTGATCTTTCGGCAGTCCTTGCGCAGCATCGCGAGAGGGGTGCAATCGCGACCCTGGTTTTGACGCCAGTGGACAATCCCTCCGCGTACGGCCTGGTTGAAACGAGTCCCGAGGGTTGGGTACAGCGGTTTATCGAAAAGCCGGGACCCGATGAGATCACGTGCAACACCATCAATGCTGGCATCTACATCCTCGAACCGTCCGTCCTCGAATACATGCCCAAAGGCGAGGCGTATTCATTTGAACGGGGCCTGTTTCCAACCCTGCTCGAGCACAAACAGCCTGTGTTGTCGTTCATTCTCGATCGCTATTGGATCGATATCGGCACTCCGCATAAATACCTCGAAGTCCATCAGGACATCCTTGAGAAGAAATTTACTTCACCACGGGTTTCACCCAGCGCGCTGGACCGCGCAACATTGCCGCTGGGAGCGATCGTGGATGAGAAATCCATCATCGATCAGGATGTGACGATTCGCTGTGGTGTTCGGATCGAGAATTCCGTCATCGGTAGAAACTGCAAGATTGACGAAGGCGCACAGATCATCGACTCCGTCGTCTGGTCCGGGAATACAATCGATGCAGATGCTCGCGTGACAAGCAGCATCGTCGGCAAAGGTTGCTATATCGGACGTTCTGCCGTTCTCCGGCCGGGCGTGGTGTTGGGCGACAAAACCGTGGTCACAGACTATTCACAGTTATGAGCGTACCCATCAAATTCGGCACAGACGGCTGGCGCGGCATTATTGCAGATACGTTCACGTTTGAGAACGTCCGCTATGCGGCCCAGGCCACCGCAAATTATTTCAAGACGGTTCAAGGTCACGAGCATGCGGTGTTCATCGGCTACGACGTTCGCTTCCTCTCAAAACAGTTCGCGCACATTGCGGCAGAAGTCTTCGCCGGCAACGGATTCCGCGCCGTGCTGATGGATCGGCCCTATCCGACCCCGTACGTTTCGTTCGAAGTGCTCCGCCGTGGTTTCGTTGGCGGCATCGTCATCACGGCTAGCCACAATCCTCCTGTGTTTAACGGCTTCAAGGTCAAAGCTCATTTCGGCGGCAGCGCCACGCCATCGATCACGGCCCAAATCGAATCGGCGGTGGCGGCGCTCGATGAGCACCGACGATCCGGCGGTCATAGCCCGCCGCTACAGTTTTCGGAGTCGGGCATCGAAACCGTGGGGCCGGAGCCGCAATATTTCGATCACCTGAAGTCTCTGCTCGACTGGGACCGGATTTCCAACTCGAAGTTGAAAATCGTCGTGGACTCGATGCACGGGTGCGGCGGCTTCATACTTGAAGAATTGTTGCGGGATACATTTTGTACCGTCCGAACGATTCGAGGGAATCCGGACCCGCTGTTTGGTGGAATCCATCCGGAGCCGATGATGCCGCAACTGGAGCCGCTAGCGGACGCAGTACGGAAATCCGGAAGTCATGTCGGCCTCGCCACAGATGGCGATGCCGACCGCCTCGGCATCGTTGACGAAACCGGCGAATACATGAATCCAGTTTGGGTCTGAAACAGTATGAGTGTCCGATCGGTTTCAAAAACATCGGTGAACTGATGCTCGAAGACGAGATCTTGATTGGGGGCGAGGAAAGCGGTGGTATCGGGCTTTCGCGGCATTTACCGGAACGCGACGGAATTTTCATCAACTTGTTGATGCTCGACCTGTTGGCCGCATCCGGAAAGACCTGCACAGAACTGATTCAGGACCTGTGGAAAGAATTCGGTGAGCTGCATTACGACCGCCGAGACCTTCACATACCAATCGGGGCAGGGCAAGCGGCCCTTGAGAAATTGAAGAACGATCCCCCGCGGACCTTTGCGGGCCGGCGGGTACAGGAAGTGGGCCGGCTGGACGGCTCGAAAGTGTTTCTGGACAAAGATAGTTGGATACTTTTCCGGCAGTCCGGTACGGAGCCGCTCTTGAGGGTTTATTGCGAGGCGCCTACAATGGACGCTGTTCACGAAATAATGAACGCCGGGCTCAAATTTGTGGAACAATTTGCTCCCGCCGGTGTCTCTTGACTTGAAGGCGGACGACTGGAGCGACTCTCCCCGGCCGGTTGGGGATTTTGAAAACGAATGCGAAGAGAGATCGCCTATAACGACCTGGACCAAGCTTCTGGTGTCAACGCCGAGGAGTCTCTGTTCGTTCTTCGGCTAAAGGCGAATGAGGATGCCGCCTACGATGAGCTCGTGCGCGGCTATCATGCCTCGATCTTCCACGTGGCATATCGGATGCTAGGGGACGCTGCAGAAGCGTCCGACGTGGTTCAGGAGATCTTTTTGAAAGTGTTCCGCAACATTGGCGGTTTCAAAGGGGAAGCGGCTCTCAAAACATGGATTTTCAAAATCGCCTTCTCGGAAATCCTGAACCGATTGCGCTCGTGGAAGCGTCGGTATCGCTACGCGACCGTATCGCTCGACGATAACCCGTCGGCGAAGAGAAATGGATATAACAGCCCCTACGTCGCCGATTCGAAGCCGACGCCGGAAGAAGTTTTGGAATCGAAAGAGCAGGAGACTGCAATTCAGCGGGCTCTTTCAAAGCTTTCAAGCGATCACCGATCCATCATCGTGCTTCGCGATATTGAAGGCTTCTCCTACAGCGAAATCGCCGACGTATTGGGGATTTCGATAGGAACCGTCAAATCACGCATCGCCCGGGCTCGAGCGGATTTAAAGAAATCGTTGATGCGGTATTTGTCGGTTCAGCGTGTCTGAGGTAGTTGCGATGAGTAAAGTAAGATCTAACATTTCAGAACTGCTGACTCGCGCTGGAGCGATGTTCCGGGTCAAATCGGAACTGGATTGCAGTGCCGCTCAGGAGTTGATGAGTCCCTTCATCGACTCGATGGTGACGGCGGAGGAAACCGAACGCCTCCAGGTTCACGTTTCCGATTGTCATCCATGCCAAAGACAGCTTCAGTCGTTCATTTCAATGAGAAGTTTACTCGCTCGGATCGAACGGCCCGAGCTTCCTGAAGACCTGGTGTTGGAAACCCGCGTCAAACTGTCGCACGAGCGGAACAAGAATTTCCTGGTGAGGCTCGAAAATCGTCTCAGTATCATCCTGAAACCAATTGCCATTCCGGCACTCTTCGGTGTCTCCCTCACGATGCTGTTCTTTGGGATCTTATTGGGCAACCTGTCCACCGACTCCACAGTCCTGGCACAGGACCGGATAGCTGAACAACCTGTGTTCGCGCTACACACGCCGGTTCGGACCACGGAACCAACAATGATCCGGTTTGCCGTCGACGAAAGCAACTGTTGGGACGAGCCGTTGACAATTGAGACTCAAGTGGGGGACGACGGGAAAGTCATGGACTATGAGGTCATTTCCGGACCTCCTAGTCAGGAAGCCAAGCAGTGGATTCGTGAGATGCTGTCGTTGGCCTCGTTCACGCCGGC
The DNA here is from genome assembly GCA_003222815.1 of Acidobacteriota bacterium. Taxonomy (GTDB): domain Bacteria; phylum Acidobacteriota; class Terriglobia; order 20CM-2-55-15; family 20CM-2-55-15; genus 20CM-2-55-15. The sequence continues at coordinate 6,287 of QHXC01000159.1, forward strand.
TACCGCTTTCGGCCGGCCCGTCGAATCGAAAATTATCCTCTCGTTTGTAGCCGTTCGGAATTAATCGCGCTGGAAATTTCCTCCGCCACGCGTTCCGCCACATTTCCTTCTCCGAGCTGGCGGCGCAGTTTTTCATAATTCCCGCGGATCCGTGACTGCAGCCACACGTCATCCATCAATGCAAGTGTGATCTTGCTGACTTCCTCCGGCGTCATCTTGTCCTGGAACAGCTCAGGAACCACTTCTTCTCCAAGGATGATATTCACGATTCCAAACAGCCGGACCTTCAGCAGAAATTTGCCCAAAAACCAGGTTGCTCGCGAAATGCGGTAGACGATCACCTCAGGCGTGCCGAGAAGCGCCGTTTCCAGCGTCGCCGTCCCGCTGGCGACGATGGCCGCTCGCGAGTACCGAATAGCGTTATAAGTCTCGCCGGTCACAACGGTGATCGGCCGGGCACAGATCATGTTTTCCAGAAGTCGCCTCTCGAGTCCGGGCGCCATGGGCAGTACGAACTGTGTATCCGGTTTTTGTATCGCAATTAGGTCGGCGGTCTTGCACAACGTAGGCAGGATGTATCGCACTTCTTTTCGCCGGCTCCCCGGGAGAAGCGCAACGATGGGCTTACGGGGATCGAGTTGGTGATCCTGGCAGAAATCCTCTTTCGATTTGGAGGCGCGGACCGTGTCCACCAGGGGATGACCGACGAACTGAACGGGAACACTCGCTTTTCGGTAGATCTCCTCCTCGAAGGGAAAGATTACCAGCATCTTGTCGACAAGCCTTCGAATCTGGCTCAACCGGCCTTCACGCCATGCCCACACCTGCGGGCTAACGTAGTAAATGATCGGCGCCCCGGCATCTTTGACGCGCCTGGCTAGACGAAGGTTGAAATCAGGAAAGTCGATAAGGACCGCGGCCGTGGGTGGCTCTCTTTCGATCCGTTCAGCAAGGCGCCGAAATACCCGGTAAAGCTTTCCCAGATAGCTGATGACTTCGAACGGTCCGACGACAGCGGTATGGCCGATGTCGCCTTCCAACTCCACACCGGCCTCGCGCATGCGCAGGCCACCGAGACCGTAGATCCGGCAGCCGGAAAATCTTCGAAAGAGGCAGCGGGCGACGTCAGCGCCATACATGTCGCCGGAGGCTTCACCGGCGACGACGAGGAACAACGGAGAACTCACGGCAGGCGTTTTTTCAATTCGAGAAATTGAGGGATCGGGCTCTGCACGTCCACAGTATCCTGCCAGATGACACTTTGATCGCCAACCTTGCCGAGCGCGAGGATCTTGTATTCACCAAAGGGGACGTTCTTGAACTCGAACTTTCCTTCGGGCGATGTTTCTTTGATGAAATCCGCGGCATTGCTGGAAGGGTCACGGCGCATCCTTGTGACGATGTAATCAATCGATTCCTTCTGCGCCATGCGCGACACTTCAAAGAAGTATTCCTTCTGCGTGGCAAATGCCGGCTTGTAACGCTCCCAGTAATTATCGAGCCGCTTTTGAACATCACTGTTCCAGAGATTCGTATATCGCGGCGGCAGCAGAATCACCTGCACCGGTCCTGAAATCTTCTGTTCCGGCGTTGGTGCAACTCTGCCGGCAATGATGCCGGTTTCCGCCGTCTTCTGTGGCTCGGTTGCGGGTTGGGGCTTTTGAGCTGCCAGGAAGACTGCGGCAATTATGAAAGATATAAGCATGCGGAAATTCTCTCACAAGCAACTTCAACGGGGCAGCTTAATCTCTCTACTCGAACACACGCTCCACCGGCACGACAACAACATCTTCCGCCTTCACGTTAATCCTGTAGACCTGGATTACTATATCTTCGTCCATGATCTCTTTAGGTTTAGGCGAGTTGTAGGTAATTGGCGAAGGCAGATTCTTGACAAGAGCGTCGCGGAAACCCTCTGCGTCTTTGGTGACGACGACAATGCGCATCCGGTCGGTTCTCAGGTAACGACGGATGGCGCGGTTGACTTCCTCGAGCGTGAGCTTCGAGAGCTGGTCGCGCATGTAAGCATTCGAGTCGGGTATGCCATAGTAGCGGCTATCCAGCGAATAGCCGAGCTGCGCAGATTGTGTCTGCGTCAGGATGTTGCCGTACTTCATCAAAAACTCGCGCGTTGTTTCGAAAGCCTCGCGCGATATGCCGTCGCGCACAAGCTTATCGTACTCATAGAAAGCTGCACGCAACGTAAACAACCCGTTCTCCGGCTCGACGGGACGAATCCAGATTTGGAAAATTTGCTGTTGCCGCCCAAGATTCGTGTCCGGCGTCATTCGGAACATGCCGCGTGGAAAGTATTCCACATAGGCGTAGTCGCCGTAGTTGAGTCCGCGCGCTTCGCGCAGGCGTTGGTAGAGATAGCTGTTCGACGAGCGGTGTTGGCCAAAATAAGAAGCCACAAGGGCAAGCGCCGGCCATTCCTCTGATGCGCGAGTCACCTCGATCGGAAAGCCTAGAGAGATGGCCGTCGAGCGGGTATCGCGGTTGATGATCTGGACATGCGTACCCGCAGACAGTTTTGGAAAATCGAATCGTTTCTTGTTGGCCGTGCCTTCAGGGAATTTCACAAAGTCGGCTTGAAATTTCTGGACAAAGCTTTCGGGGTAGCCACCCGCCAATCCGATCACCAGGTTGGCTTTCGTGTAGTGGTTTCGATAGAATTCGCGCACATCGCCGAGCGTGAGTCTTTCAAGCGAGCCGATCCTTCCCATGCTGTGATGAGCGTAAGCATGTCCGGCATAGATGATGTTATAAAGGTATTCCTTACCAAGTTCCTCGTCGTTCCCCTGCCGCAGCGATACCTTCAGAAAGTTGGCGGCATCATCACGTACGCGCGTGAAGTCCTCCGAACGGAAGCCGGGATCAAGCAGCATGTCTTTGAGGAGCCCGTAATAACGATCCAGATTTTCCACGTGCGTCGTACCGCTAAAGACAGTCATTTCTTTATCAACCTGCCACTCGACCGACGCAGCCATTGGATACATGGCCTCGACAATTTCTTGGTAATTCAGCGTACGCGTGCCGCCCTGGGCAAGCATTGAAGCTGTCAGTGCTGCGACTCCTTCCTTGCCCACAGGATCAAAGGCCGAACCTGTCATGAAAAGTATTCGGAATGTGACCAGCGGCGAACTGCTATGCTGAAGCACGGTGGCGATTTTGCTTTGCGCTCCAGCCGTAGTGAAGACACAAAGCAACATCAGGCAAGTAATCGCGAGCTTTAGCCCGCCGAGCAGCCTTCCGAACATCAATTCTTGGCCCGCTCATACGTGAGCGTCACGATGGTGCGATTGTTTTCAGTGAAATACTGGTTTGCCATGGCCCGGATGTCTTCCGGCGTGATCTGCAGGTACAGTGCAAAGAGCTTGTTGACCGTGTCCGGCGTTCGCCGGAGCCCGATATAAGGCGCCAGTCCGTTGGCTATCGCGGCGGAACTGTTCATGCGCAGCGCAAAGGCATAGCGGATGCGTGATCGCGTAGCGTCGAGCTTCTCGAGATCGACCGTTTCATCCGTAAAGCGCTTGAAGGTCGCGAGGATTTCCTCGCGGACATAGTCCATATCCTTGGGATCCTTGACGCGAGCGTAGACTGTGAACAGCTCGGGATTCGGATGATTGCCGAAGCTTGAATACAACGTGTCCAGCTTTTGTTCTTTCAAAACCAGCCGTTGGTAAAGGTCCGAATTCGAACCGAAGGCGACGGGCGCCAGAAGGTCGAGTGCGGCCTTATCCTTCTTTTCGTCGGAATATGCCGGGCCTCGAAACGCAATCGCCAGCCACGGAAGCGTCGGCGCAGGCCAACTCAAGTTTGCGGAGCGCGGCTCGATTTGTGGCGGCTCCGCCGGGATATCCGGCAGGTAGTTGCCGCGCTTCCACTCGCCGAAATACTTCCGGGTTAGCTCCAGGCCACGCTCCCGGGTCACGTCACCGGCCAGAATGATGGTTGTGTATTCCGGCCGATAGAACCGGTTGTAGAACTGATGACTGTAGTTGTACTGGTTCGGCATGTCCTTGATGTCTTCAAGAAAACCAATCGTGGTATGGGCGTAGGTGTGCTTCTTGAAGGCAGTCGCGTGCAGCACTTCATCCAGTTTGCTGGTCGGGTCGGCACTGTCCTTGTTATATTCGCCGAGCACGGCAAGCGATTCAGTCTTGTATGCCGACTCCGGATACTTGAGTCGCTGGAAGCGGTCGGCTTC
>QHXC01000160.1 GCA_003222815.1 Acidobacteriota bacterium
AAGGCGTAGCGCCAGACTCGAGAAACCACTGCATGGTAAAGATTGTCCGAGTCAACGTATTGTCATGGATGGAAGCGTTGACGTTGGCGCCATGGTCCAGAAGAATCTTGATGTACTCCAGATGGTCCATGTCCGGCTTCGGCACCGGGAAATCGCCACCTTCGATATTGCGGTTATCCGTCGCGAGATAGAGAGGAGTCCAGCCACCCTTGTTGGGAATGTTGGGATCCGCTCCTCGTTCAATGAGGTAACGTGCGAGCCCGTAATGCCTGTTGTTGGTCGCCGTCAGCAACGGTGTCCAGCCATACTCCGTGACCTGATTGACATCGGCTCCCTTTTCGACCAGCAGCTTCGTCGATTCCAGTTCGCCTTCGCGAGCAGCAAGAACCAATGCGGTTAAACCACCGCCACCGGAGCCAACGAGGCCGGCGTAGACGAAGTCCTGATCGTCCTGATCCTCCGGGGGAGGCGCCTGCGCTGCCGGACCGGCCGGGTTCGCAGTCCCTGCTGGAGGCTGGCCGCCACGATTGCCCGGAGCGCCACGTTGTCCCTGTCCGCGATTACCCTGCGGGAGCCCCGCCTGTCCGAACACAAATTGAGATCTGTCGCTGCCTCCAAAACGGCCACCGACACCCTCAAGTGCCAATTGCTGCTCGTACGTTCGGCCGTTAGCCGCCGCTGTCGCTTGTCGACGGGCTGCGGTCTCAACCGCGGTAACGTTGACGCGGCCCGACATATAGTTTCTCGGCAAGCCGGCAGGGCCCGATTTGGCTCTGAAGTCCGCACCGCCGTCGAGCAATGCCTTCACCGCGGCGGGATGTTTTTGCTCCACAGCCCACATCAGAGCCGTCGTTCCCCGCAGGGGTTCCTTCGCATTCACTTCCGCGCCAGCCGCAAGCAGCACCTCGATTGCCTCCGGTTTTCCGTTGCGAGCAGCGAGCATAAGCATGGTTTCGCCGGCAGGCCCGCGTCCTTTTATGTCTGCCTCCGCTTTTAAAAGCCTGTCAATCATCGGGACGTTCCCGTAGAGAGAAGCCATATGCAGCGGAGTGATGCCTTCGCGGTTCACCACGTTCACCTTTGCGCCGGCGCTAATGAGCAGGTCCGTCATTTCCAGATCGTCTCTGTACACCGCCCAGTGAAGGGCTGTCGCGCCGTCCACCTGGACAGCGTTCACATCAGCTTTCTGTTGCAGTAAAGTTCGCAGAGCGGCCTTGTCGCCTTTCATAGCCGCATCCGCGACATCGCTCCGGCCGGCGGCAAAGTTCAGCGCCGCAATGCACAACAACAGCACCGCGGCACAACCCGCGATTGTGCTTCGACTCATCGGTCTTCCCCTTATGATGGCGTTCGAAAGATTCAGTCCCTTCTCCTAATGCTTTTTGCCCGCTCGTGTCAACAAATAGAATCGGCCGGTGGTGGTGATTGGTGCGTGGCTACTTGGAGAGGCCAGATGTGGTCCGCCAGGCCGGCTTGCGCTCGCACGGAAATTCCGCCCGGAAACACATACTTGACACAATCTTTTCGACCTGTTACACGAATCTACTTCACCAGCCGGGAGGCACAAAACATGGCCAACGAACTCAAGATCCGAGTGAACGAACAGGTGTGGACGGTCGCCGCGACACCGGATACGCCTCTGTTGTACGTTCTTTCGAACGAGCTGAACCTTCAGGGCCCGCGCTTTGGTTGTGGTCTCGGGCAGTGCGGCTCTTGTTCGGTGCTTGTCAATGGCGTCGAAACCCGTTCGTGCCAGACTCCGGTTTCCGCGGTGGAAGGCAAATCGGTGACGACGCTCGAAGGGCTGCCGGTATGGTACGCGACGCAAAGGAAACTCCGAAACGTGCCGGCGCTGCATCCCGTGCAACAAGCCATGATTGATGAGCAGGCCGTTCAGTGCGGCTACTGTTTCAACGGCATGATCGTGAAAGCTTCCGAACTCCTGTCGAAAGTCCCGCGGCCGACCGAAGCGCAAATTCGTTCTGCAATGAACGGTCATTTGTGCCGGTGCGGAACCTACCCAAGAATCCTGATGGCCGTGCAGCGCGCTTCACAGGCGATGGCGGAGGTGACGAAATGAGCAGCTTCATCCCAACCGAACGGCTTCCCCGCCGCGAATTCCTGAAAACCGGCGGCGCTCTCGTTATCGGCTTCAGCCTCGGCGATACGTTGTTCGGTCAAACAGCGGGCTCAGCGGTGCGCGGTGCAGCCGCCGGCCCACCTGATGCGAAGCTGATCGACACCTGGCTGTCCATCCACGCCGACAACACCGCGAGTCTCTACATTGGTTTTGCTGAACTCGGACAAGGCGCCTCAACAGCCCTGTTACAGATCGCGGCTGAGGAACTGGACCTGGACATGAATCAGGTTAAGACAGTCCGGCTCGACACCAACATCACACCCAATCAAGGCGGGACGTTCTCCAGCGCTTCAATTGCCCGAGGCGGGCCGCAGATTCGCACGGCCGCCGCCGAGGCGCGGCTCGCCCTTCTCCAGCTCGCGTCCAAGAAGTTGGAAACGCCCGTTGAGCGCCTGACCGTGTCGAAGGGTATCGTTTCGGTCATGGGAAGCACGAACCGGTCCGTGACCTACGGCGAGCTCGTGGGCGACAAGGCGTTCAACCTCCCGTTCACCGGGTCGGCTCCGCTGAAGCCGGCCGCCGAGTACAAAGTGGTGGGTAGGCTTGTTCAACGAAAAGACATTCCGGAAAAAGTAAGCGGAAAATATGTCTACATTCAGCACGTGCGTGTACCGGACATGATGCATGGCCGCGTCATTCGCCCGCGCGGCCAGCGTGCCTACGGCGCCGGCGCAAAGGTCTTGAGCGTCGACGAGGCCTCCATCCGAAACATCCCGGAAGCTCGCGTGGTGCGTCGTGGCGATTTCATCGGCGTTGTCGCCAAACGCGAATGGGACGCCATTCGCGCCGCCCAGCAATTGAAAGTGACGTGGGACACGACGCCAACGCTGCCCGGCAATGACGGCCTCTACGAACAAATGCGTTCGGCCGAAACCCAGGAGAGGATCGTGCTGGAGAGGGGCGATGTGGCAGGCGCACTCGCAAGGGCCGCTTACGCTGTCTCTCAGACCTGCCGGGGCCCATACCAGGCGCACGCCCCCTTCGGACCAAACTGCGCGCTCGCCGATGTGACGCCGGAGTCCGCGCTGATCATCTGCTCGACGCAAGATGTGTACGGGACGCGCACCAGCGTGGCGCGCCTGCTTGGAATGACCGCCGATAAAGTTCGAGTGCAGTACTGCGAAGGATCGGGCACTTACGGCCATAGCTGCTACGACGACGCGGCGCAGGCTGCCGCGATCCTCTCTCAGGCAGCCGGCAAGCCGGTTCGCCTGCAGTTCATGCGCTGGGACGAGCACGGGTGGGATAACTATGGTCCGGCACACGTCGGAGAGGTGCGAGCCGCGGCCGACGCCGGCGGCAAGATCGTTGCGTACGAGTACCACGGCTGGCAGCATAACTGGAGCACCGTCGAAACGTCGGCGCAGCTTGCTCTTGGAACGACGCCTGCCGAACGCGAAGGGGGAGCCGCCCAGCAGGTCAGCCCGTTGAACTTGGGTTCGATGTACGAGGTTCCCAATCTGCGGCTGGTCAATCACCGCGTGCCGGGACTCGGGTACTTGAAGGGTGGGTGGCTTCGCTCACCGCTGGACCTTTCGTTCTCGTTCGCCTCGGAGCAGGCCATCGACCAGCTCGCCTATCTTTTGGGAATGGATCCGCTTATGTTCCGGCAGCGCAATATCCAGGATGCACGCTGGCTAGGGGTTCTGGACGCCGTCGCGCAAGCCGCCAAATGGGCGCCCAGGCGGGCAGCGTCGAATCTGTCGAACGCGAAGATCGCCACTGGGCGCGGAATTGGAGTCGGCACCCATCTGGCGTCATATGGTGCCGCGGTCGCCGAAATCGAGATCAATAAGGAGACGGGCCGGATACTTGCGAAACACATGTACGGAGCGATTGACGCTGGCCTCGCCGTCAATCCGGCTAACATCGAAAACCAGATCTGCGGACAGTTGGTTCAAACCGTGAGCCGCATATTAAAGGAGGAAGTGACGTTCAACAAAACCAACGTCACAAGTCTGGACTGGAACAGCTATCCCATCCTTCGGTTCGAGGAATGCCCCACAGTCACACCCATCGTCGTGCAACGCCTGAATGAGAGATCCACCGGCGCAGGCGAGGAAGTCATGGCGGGCGCCGCGGCGGCGATTGCGAATGCTTTCTTTGACGCAACAGGCGTGCGCATGCACGAATACCCGTTGACGCCGAACCGCGTTCTGGCTGCGCTGACGCGCCGTTAACGCCCCAGGCGGCTTAGGGCTCGGGCAAAAATAACTTGGCAGAATCCGCTGCTATGAATCCGACCGGGGATCTGACCAATACTCAATTCCCAATGCTCAATTCTCATCCGAAGTGGATGTCGGATTGCCAAATGTTCCACCGATGCAAGACAAGATTCCATCGGCCTTAGCACAACGAATCGCCGCCGGTGAATGACCCAACCTGGCATATGACCGCTCCTATGTCGCAATTGCGAAAACTGCCGGGGCCGATAAGAGTGTCCTTGTCCAAAGCTCCAGGCAAAGAAAAGGGGACTTTGGCTATCTGGTTTCGAGCTTCGCTTCGAGCGCCGCCAGGCGTTCGTGGATATCCATCGCCTCGCGCCACTTTTGATCGAGGGACTTGATATAGCCATCGACAGACTTCATGTAGCCTTCGACACTTTCCTCAATGAAGCTGTCGAACTTTCGGGAGTTCTCTTTGACCGTCGCTTCTAGGGAATCCAGGCGTTTATCGACAGACTCGAAGCGCCGATCCACGGATTTAAATTGCTTATCGACGCTTTCAAAGCGCACATTCATCTCGCCACGAAGTCCGTCGATCTTGGCGTCGAGCTCTTTGAACCGACCGTCGAATTTGCCTTCGATTCCCTCAATCTTGCCGACGACTCCCTCGATTTTGCCTTCGATCCCCTCGATCTTGCCTTCGAGTTTTTGGATTTCACCATGTAGCGCTTGGATTTCAGGTGCGACCAGATCTTGAATTGCCTGTCTCACCGACCCGTAAATGCTCAACCAGGGCATGAACACCTCAACTATTGTGCGTGGACCCCTCCGGGCCGATGGTTGGAGTCTCATTGTTGAATCCAATTCTAGGCTGTTTTCGGATTGTGGTCGAGCCGTTTGCTCAGGCTAATTCCGGCTATTACCGACTCACAACAAGTGGCGGAGCGCTGAGTGGTGCGCCGGACTGGAAGGTGAGAAACTCGCTGAGCTGCCACGTTCACTGTTCAATTTGTCCATGATAGATTAACTGGCTAATCGAGATTCGGTGAGATTTAAGAAGAGGTGCCCCTTGCAGGCGATGCTGGAAAGCGGGCAAAAGAAGTTGGAGACCGAACGCGCCGCCAACCGCCCGTAAACCGTTCGGTCTGCTAATGCTAAAAAATTGAGCGCAGAAAGAGGCTTTCGTATGACGATCAACAAGGGCATGAGAATTTCACGCCGGCAGATCGTGATCCTGTTCGCAACTTCGGTGTGGCTCATCGTGTCAACCGCCGGCTGTCAGCCGGCCCCTGACGTCCGTGAGGTTGACGACGCCGCGCTTCGATCGGCGGACGCGGATGCCGGCAACTGGATCACCTACGGCCGCACCTATTCGGAACAGCGCTTCAGCCCGTTACGCCAAATCGACGAGCAAAGCGTTGGTCGTCTCGGCCTGGCCTGGTCGCTGGATCTGTCGACGCTGCGCGGACTGGAGGCGACCTCCCTTGTGAAGGACGGCGTGCTGTACACGACCGGAGCGTGGAGCTTCGTGTACGCCGTCGATGCGCGAACGGGCCGCCTGCTCTGGACATATGATCCGGAGGTTCCCAAAGACCATGCCAAGTTCGTGTGCTGCGATGTCGTCAATCGCGGGCCGGCACTCTACCGCGGGCGCGTGTACGTGGGCACGCTCGATGGCCGGCTCGTCGCAGTCGATGCGAAGAGGGGCACGCTCGTGTGGGAAATCCAAACGACACCCAAGGACGGGCCGTACGCGATCACTGGCGCGCCGCGCATCGCCAAGGGACGCGTGATCATCGGAAACGCCGGGTCGGAATATGCCGTGCGCGGCTCTGTCTCCGCGTACGACGCAGATACCGGAAAGCTCATCTGGCGCACATACACGGCGTATACGACCCGGATCTCGATCTCGTCTTCTTTGGCACCGGCAACGGCGCGCCCTGGTATCCCGATCTGCGCAGCCAGGGAACGGGCGACAACCTCTACGTGTCGTCGATCATCGCGGTGCGCGCCGGCAGCGGCGAACAGGTCTGGCACTACCAGACCACGCCGGGCGACAGTTGGGACTACGACGCCACTCAGCCGCTCATGCTGGCGGATCTGACAATCGACGGCCGGCCGCGCCGCGTGATCATGCAAGCCAACAAAAACGGTTTCTTCTACGTCCTGGACCGCGAAACCGGACAGCTTATCTCGGCTCGCACGTTCACCCCGATTACCTGGGCGACGGGCATCGATGCCAATGGCCGCCCCATTGAAGTCTCTGCAGCTCGACAGTTGAAGGACGCGACGATCGTCACGCCGCACCCGGAAGGCGGGCACAACTGGAATCCGATGTCATTCAATCCCACGACCGGGCTGGTGTACTTCCCTGTCGTGGATGCCGCGTTCATGCACGCCGTGGATCGCCAATCCCCGGTGAATGTCCGCTTCGTGACGATCGGATTGGACGTGCGGTACCGAGGCCCGGTTCTCGAAAAGTGGCTGGCGATGAAAAGTAGCGGATCGCTGGTGGCTTGGGACCCGGTAGCGCAGCGCGAGGTGTGGCGCGTCGAGCACCCGGACCCACAGAGCGGCGGAACGCTGAGCACGGCCGGCAACCTTGTCTTCCAGGGACGCGCCGATGGCAAGTTTCGCGCTTACCGCGCGACCGATGGCAAGGTGCTCTGGGAATTCGACAGCGGAATCGGCATCGCCGCGGGCCCGATGACATACACCGTTGGCGACACACAGTACGTTGCGGTATTGGCGGGTTGGGGCGGACCTTCTGTTCTCCAAAATGGGCCGCTCGGTAGCGGGAAGGTCGCGCCGGGACATCTCCTGGCATTCGCCCTCGGTGGCTCTGCAAGGCTGCCTCCCTACCAACAGCCGGCGAAGCCCGTTCCCATGCCCACCACACAGATCGCGGCAACACCAAAAGAGATCGAAGACGGACACATACTGTACGACACATTTTGCTCTAGCTGCCATGGCGGCAACGCCGCCAGCAGCGCCCTGGTCCCCGACCTGCGCTATGCCACGGCTACGACACACGGACTCTTCGAGCAGATCGTTCGGGACGGCGCGAAGGCAAAGACCGGCATGCCGTCGTTTGCAGACGACCTCACGTCCGCGCAAGTGCGGATGATTCAGGCCTACGTGCTCGACCGCGCGCGCCAGTCGGCGCAAGCCGCGGCCGCGACGAAGCGTTGATTCCGGACGGAGAATTTGGAGGTTTTGCTCACGACGAATTCCCGGAAAATCGATTGATCCTAAATTTGCTTATATCGATTTGGCTCCGGCCGTCAATCAGCAGGTCTGCGACGACCTCTCCAATCGCTGCCGAGTGTTTGAAACCATGTCCCGAGCATGGGGAAACGATAAGGACGCCCCGATTTTGGGGATGAAAATCGATCACAAATCCAGAATCCGGAGTGCTGGTGTATAAACAGACAGCCGCTCTAACGCATTTTTGACTCAAGCCGGGCAATCTCTCGCGAATGTAATTTCGATACATCTCGCTGATCTCTTCTTCATGGACCTTGCGATCGACGCCATCCGGGTCAGTATCCACAATGTGCTGTTCGGAAGCCACTTTGATTCCGCCGTCAGACGCGTCGATCGCGGGAAATCCGTAGATGAAATCGTCGTGATGGCCACCAAACTGCCAAATGAAGATTGGAAAGTTTCCGGGTCCGTAGGCGTCGATGGAATCCTTTGCCTCAAACCAGTAGAGGACTTGCCGGTAGACTTTGAAACACGGAGCCAGGTCCTGGCCAATGAATGGACCTATCCACGAACCTGCGGATACTACCAGCCTATCGGCAGTGTACCGGCCGGCAGATGTCTTGACCGTTACGCCATTGGCGGCCGGCAGAAATAGAAAGCCCATGGCCGGCTCATAGTAGCCATGCTCATCGCCGGCCAGGTGGAACTGCGGGAAGCGGGACTGAATTTGATGCGCATCTAAAAGAGAGTGATCAATCCCGAATTTTTGGGCCGATCGAATCGTTTGGTTTAGAAAGCCGTTTGAACCGTGAAGAGACGCCTCCGATTTCGTACTGGCCATGATTAACCCGCCAGTGATGGAAAGGACTTGTTTCCCGGTAGAGGCTTCGATCTCGCGCCAGAGTTCATAAGATCTCAGCACCATGGGAACATATTCTTCACCCTCGCCAATCGCTTGCCGGATAATTCTCGTGTCGCCATGGGATGATCCCAATTGATGAGGTGGCGAAAATTGGTCAATACCTAACACGCGTTTCCGCTTCTTTGCGAGCTGAAATACGGAGGCGCTGCCCATCGCACCCAAACCGAGCACAACCACGTCGAAACTTTTTGTCATTACCTCAGGGCTACTGCTTGTCCCAGGCGGTCACATTGTGGACCTTCTGGCCTTGAGCGTTGGTTCCTGTCGTTGTTTCCGTTCGCGTTTTTCCGTCACGCGCGTAAACCGCTCGAATTGTAGTCAACGCCTTACCGCCCTTCTTGTTGGTGATTTCGAGAGTGTAGTCGTCGATTTTCTTGACCGAGACGGCATCTCTAGCCGGATCCCCCTTGACCGGATAGTCCTTGCCGTCAAACTTCGCCGTCCATTCAAAGTGGGTCAGCTTGCCGTCGGCCTCGACTCGGTCGGCAACCACTTTCATTCCGCCGTCCACGGGATCGAGCTTGGCCGTCTGGCTCTTCAGCGCCGGCCCTGGACTAAACGTCGACTTGGCCGGATTCAGTTTCCAGGTTCCAATCATGTTCTTGGCGGCAGGCGCTTGAGCCAACAGGACCGAGCACAGTACGACCCACACACCAACAGCAATCCAAGTGCGTTTCATAAGGATCTCCTTTGTTGGAAGAGTTCTGAAGGTTGTATCGAAGCGCATCGCAATCGTCAAGCAATACAACGCCTGCGCTACGGTTTCCAGTTCAACGTCCGCATGTCACACTGAGTCTTCTCAAAATGAGTCATTACCGAAAGGAGACTCCAATGCGGCGACTGATCGGAATTACACTTCTCGGGTTGTTTGCTGAAGGCAGACCGCGCGCCTTTCCCAGCAGATTGTTGGAATCGTCACAGTCCCTCACCTCATTTGCGATTTCCCCGTAGCCAACGGCCGCGAACGTCGTAATACTGTGTGGAATCCGAGCCATCCTCGACAGACAAGTCGAAGGTGGTCTCCTGGACCTGCTTCTGGGTCTGCTTGTCTTCCGCCGACGAACTCTTCGCATCACCGGCAAATCGGTCAAAGTTCAGGGTTGGGGCAGGCGGCCCCGTAAACAAGAACGACGTTGAACTCGTGGACTGCTGCCCTTGTGCTGTGGCAGTCAGGTTGAAAGTATAAGTCCCGGCTGGAAGAGACGACGATCCCGACAAAAGAAGGAAGCTTGTGTTCACACCGGGAAAGAAAGTCGTATCAAAGCTTCGATCGAAGGCAGTGTTTTGACCGAGCATCACCAGGTACCGGACCGTTCCCGCAACAGATGTGGTGAACGTGCTGTAGACCGTGCGGGTGAGACTGATAAATTCGCCTGGAGAGTACAACGTGCGCGCGACGAAATTGTAGTCTGCGACGTGAAGGCGACGCACACTAATGCTCCGCGTGAGAATGGGAGGGATGTTGGCTACGGTGAACTGTGTGCTGAGCGTTGATGTCTTTGTCGTGCTGGTATTGTCCAGATAGGTTAGAGTGGCTTGAAACGTGTAGGTTCCAGTGACCGCACTTGAGCTCAGGCCTAACGGCAGAAAACCGAGGGACTGTCCAGTCGTAAGGTTCACTGCTAACTGCTGATCGGCGACGGAAGATGAGTTTGGACCGGTTACCGTATAGCGTATCGTCGCCGGTGTCGTTACGGCAAAAAGACTGAGCCGGGAGACATACAGCCGGGTGTTACTCCCGGGCGTGAATCCGGCTCTCGGAACGCCGTCGCTGTCCGTAACGAAAACGGTATCGACGTCTGCGGTCTCAGTTGAGCTTGCAGGAGCGATGGTAATAGCGGTCCCCTTGCTCGACGTGGTCCCTCCCGCAGTCAATCTCGCGAAGAAGGCATAAATTCCGAGCGGCGAAGAAGCCGGTAGAGTAACGTCGATAGTACGGCTGGAAAGTCCACTCGATACGGCATAACTCAGCGATCCGATTCCGGCAATGAAGCCGCCGGGACCGATGAGTTGGTAGTTCAGCGCCGCATCGGCAACCGGACTTACGAAATTCGATGTTAGTACCACGAAACGGGCAACATCTCCAGGCCGAAAGGCAACCCGGAAAAGATCGAGCGTGGACGTCGAAAATGGAGCCTCTTGTACCAAGCCTGGCGTTGTCGTACCGCCGGTCACATCAAAGACACCGGACTTGGTGACTGTCTGTTTTTGATAGCTCAGCGTGGCAGTAAGCGTGTACTGGCCGTTCAATGCATTGGATGGAATGAAACTGGAGAACGGCAAGTCGATGGAGCCGACTGGCAATGTCAAGGAGGTCGACGTAGTCAGCATGACCTGTCCTCGAGGATCTTTCACGTCATACGTCATTTGCCCCGATACGGATGCGCCAGAGGAATTTGTAACCGTCGCAACATAGACAATAGTGTCCTGAGGCCTAAACTGTCCTTTGGAATTCGTTCCATCGGTAAAAGTGACGCGATCCAGAGTTATTGGCGCAGTCGTTCCGCCACCCGACGGAGGTGCAAATGTACTGGTGGATGACAGCGCAAATCCCTGCACGTTCGCTAGTATCG
Organism: Acidobacteriota bacterium; assembly: GCA_003222815.1. Lineage (GTDB taxonomy): Bacteria > Acidobacteriota > Terriglobia > 20CM-2-55-15 > 20CM-2-55-15 > 20CM-2-55-15. The sequence continues at coordinate 11,008 of QHXC01000160.1, forward strand.
GGAAGATGGAATGGCCGAAGAGCTCAAAACCGTACAGCGAGATGCCGTTGGTGGTCCGAACGAACACAAAACCGCCGTCAACGGAGCGCTGCAGGACTTGGGGCACGAGCTCGGACAATAAAGCCGACCTTCGACTGCCGCCAGCTAACGAAAACGTCGCGGGGGAACCCACCAGTTGCCCGCTGGAATCGATCGCAAACACCTCGACACTGGCCGCGACCGGATTTGTGTTCAGGAGAGCGACACCGGTGTACCAAGGTGCAAGACTCGCAATGTGGCCGAAGAAGAAACGATTGGCGCCCACCGACTGCGACGGCACTGTGGCCAACGATCCGGCCGCCGAATCTTGATACGCCACCACGCCTGCCAAAGGCCCGGAGCCGTAAACCCGAAGCCATCCGGCAGTAAGGACGTTTGCCGAAAGGTCAAAGAGCCGGCCGACAGAATCCCCCAGGGAGGCACGTGGAGCGAGAGTTCGCTGGATCGTTACGGGCGCACCGCCATCTGGCGTGAAAATGATCGATACTGTTTGCGATGCCGCCGCGAGGTTTGAAACACCGATAAAGGTCGTCCAATTCGAACTTCCCTGAGCTCCGATTGGTGCGAAGGGGAACAAGAGATCCGAAGGAGCACCCAGTATCGGAACAGCGTTCGTCACGGCAATATCCCGCCCACCTGACAACTTCGAGGTGATGGACGCGCTGATCTGGACATCGGCACTGAGCGACACGAGGTCGATGTTATCGTCGTCATTGGCATCACCCAAACGAAGCGAGAACGGTTGAAACCGCGCTAGCGCCACCGAGCGTGTGTGGAGTGTTCCACCATTAGCGTCGTGAAGCGTGATCTGGACGGTTCCGGCCTGGGAGGCCG
>QHXC01000161.1 GCA_003222815.1 Acidobacteriota bacterium
GTTCATCGGCGATGACGATCTTCGGGTGGGTCGCAAGCGCCCGCGCGATCCCGATACGCTGGCGCTGGCCTCCTGAGAATTCGTGCGGATACCGATTGCCCTGCTCCGAAGAAAGACCCACTTTTCCCAATAGCCACGCCACCTTCTCCTTACGTTCCGCCTGCGGGTACTTCGTGTGGATCTTCAGCGGCTCTTCGACAATCTGGCCTACGGTCATTCGCGGATTCAATGAGGAGTATGGATCCTGGAAGATCATCTGGATATCGGTACGATAGGGTCGCATTTGGCTTCGGCCCAGCGCGGCCAGATCTACTGCACCCGATGAATGGTGGTAGACGATCTTTCCTGTAATCTCGACGCCATAACTCATCGCGCGAAGGATGTTCACGATCGCACGCCCGACGGTGCTCTTGCCGCACCCGGACTCGCCTACCAGCCCGAGCGTCTCGCCCTGGTTGAGTTCAAAGCTCACGCCATCGACGGCTTTTACCTCCGCGATTTTTCGCGCTAAGACCCCACCGACGACAGGGAATCGCACGCGGAGATCCTGAATTTCGAGAAGTTTTTCCATTTAAGAACAAGGCCGCGAATTACGCGAGCCTTCTTGGCATAATTGGCGCAATTGGCGGCAGCTTAGCCCTGACTTACGAGATGACATCTCACCCAATGTCCTGGGCCCGTCTCAATCAGCTCCGGCTCAATCACCTCACAACGTTCGAGCCTTTCCGTGCATCGCGTAACGAATTTGCAGCCGATGGGCAGATCCAGAATGCTCGGCACGTTGCCCGGAATCGTGCGCAGCCGCGCTTTTCTGTCCCCATCGACGGTGGGCAGCGACGCCAGCAGACCACGCGTATAGGGATGCTGCGGATTCTTGAACAGCTCCTTTACAGGGGCGATTTCCTGTATTTTTCCCCCATACATGACCATCACGCGATGGCACGTTTCGGCGACGACGGCGAGGTTGTGCGTGATGAGTAGAATCGCGGCATCCTTGCGTTCATCTTTGATTTTGAGCATCAGCTCCAGAATCTGCGCTTGAATGGTGACGTCGAGTGCCGTCGTCGGCTCGTCCGCGATCAGCAGCGACGGATTGCATGCCAGCGCCATGGCGATCATCACACGCTGCCGCATGCCGCCCGAAAACTGGTGCGGATAATCGTTCATGCGCGAAGCGGGATCGGGAATCCCCACGAGCTCCAGCATCCCGACCGACCGATCGAATGCTTCCTTCTTCGAAATGTGTTCGTGCTCGAGATCACGTCCTTTATAGATGATGGATCCTCCCACGATTTTGCCAGGCGGATCCGGGATGAGCCTCAGAATGCTAAGGGCGGTGACGCTCTTGCCCGACCCGGACTCGCCTACAAGACCCAGCACCTCGCCGGGATAAATATCGAAGTCGACGCCATCGACCGCCCTCGCCGTTCCGGCCTCGGTCCTGAAAACCGTCTTGAGATCGCGAACTTGTAAAAGAGGAGACGTGGTCACCGCAGCCTCGAGTACTCCTTGGGATCGAAAGCCTCACGGACCGCTTCACCGATGAAGACGATGAGGAGCAGGGTGACAAATACGGCAGCGAGCGGAAAGAACACGAGCCACCAATCGGTAAGGTAGTTTGTCCCCTGCGAGATCAGCTCGCCCCAACTGGGTGTTGGGGCCGGAAGCCCAAAGCCCAGGAAATCCAGCGCAACCAAAGCCTCAATATTGGCCACGACTCCAAAGGGCGCAAACGAAACGACCGGTGTGAGGGCATTCGGCAGGATGTGTTTGAACATAATCGCAGGCTCCGAAACGCCCATGGCGATTGCTGCACCGACGTAATCCTTGGCCTTTTCGCGATAGAACTCGCCGCGAACATAGTAAGTAATGCCCATCCAGTCGAAGATGGTCAGAATTGCGATTAGCAACCAGAATGACGGTTGTGCGACGAGGTTTCGGCCTGGAATGTAGATGGGAATGATGATTGAGCTGACAATGATGATGGTGTATAGAAACGGCAGCGACGACCAGATCTCAATTGCACGCTGCCCGAGGATGTCGAGCTTCCCGCCAAAATAACCCAGCATTGCTCCGACAAAGACCCCAACGACATAGCTGATCGCCAGGACAAGAAGCGCAAATGTCAGTGAGACATTGAAACCGTAAGCGAGACGCACGAACACGTCCCGAGCCCGGTCATCTGTGCCGAAAATATGTCCGCGCGAGGGCGGATGCGGCGGCGATCCCGGCAAATCCAACAACGACTCTGTGGCGCTGTATGGATATATCGGCATCAGGACCCAGTCGCCATCGGACCGTGAGGCGAATTCCCGTTTCAATTCACGATAATTCGGCTCGCCGAAAGCGTTCTGTCCAAACTCGGACGCTGGATAGTAGGTCACCATCGGAAAGTAGTATTTGCCGTGATAGTGAACGATCAGCGGCTTGTTATTGATGAGTACCGGCAAGATGAAAGAAATCGCATACGCCACCAACAGGATCACAAACGAGTAGTACCCGCGCTTGAGGGTTTTGAACTTGCGAACCCGTTTTCGAAAGATCGAAACCGATCGTTTTGGCGGTAGCGGCGGCGCCAGTGCTCCTGCGCCGGCGGTTTCTTCAATGGGAGGTAGAACGTCCTCCTTCATTTAAACCGAATCCTGGGATCCACAATAACGTACACGATGTCGGAAAGAATGTTTCCGATCAGCAACAGAAGACTCGAAATCACGAGAATTCCGAGCGCGACGGGATAATCCCGCTGGAGAATGGACGTATACCCGAGATAGCCCATCCCGTCGATGTTGAATACCTTTTCTATCAAGAACGCGCCCGCAAGAATCAAGCTGATCACATGGCCCAGCCCGGTCGCGATTGGGATCAAGGAATTGCGCAACGCATGAACGAAGATCACCCGCTGTTCGTTCAGGCCTTTCGCAAACGCTGTCCGCACGTAATCCTGGCCGAGATTTTCCATTAGCGAGTTTTTCGTCAGAATGGTCAGCGTCGCAAACTCGGCGATCATATAACAGAGGACCGGCAGAAACATGTAATGGATCTGCGCCGTGATTTTTTGAAAGAAACCGAGGTACTGCCAGTTATCCGGACGAAAACCGCCAAGCGGGAAAATGCTGAGGAAGCTGCCGCCACCGAAAAGCACCAGCAGTGCAGTTCCCAACGCCCAACCTGGTACGGAATAACCCAAAAACACAACGAAGCTGCTGAGGAAGTCAAACTTCGAGCCGTGCTTGACTGCTTTCCATACTCCGAGCGGAACACAGACAAGGTAGCTGAGCACGAATCCGGTCAGCCCGAGAAAGATCGATATGGGAAACCGTGATTTGATGACGTCCCAAACGGGATCCTGGTAAATATACGAGCGGCCGAGATCCAGGTGCAGCACATTCCAGAGCCAAAGGGCATAGCGGATATGCACAGGTTTATCAAACCCGTAATAACGCTTCATCTCCTCGATGGCTTCCGCGGGAATCTCCACGCCACGCGATACGCCACCGCCGGCGCCGCCCTCACCCATAGCCGCCGCCATCTTATAGCGCATGATCTGGCGCTCCACGGGACCACCGGGCACGAAGTGCATGACGACAAACACAGCAAGCGTGATGCCGAGGAATGTTGGAATAATCAAGAGAAAGCGCCGAATGAAATAGCCGGTCATGGGTTGCTGGGCTGCGCGTCGAGTTCTTTCTGGGCCTGGCCAAACCGTTCCTGCCAATAACGGTCATCTACAGGCGGCGCTTCGAGCCTTATCGAACTATCGCGCATCGCCTGCGCAACTTTTTGAGATTTCTCCGGATCGACCCACCAAAGCTGGGGAATTCCCGGCGCGAGTGTGCCGCTATAGTCCCCTACCCGCGAAAAGCTGCCTTCCGGCATTCCAAACTTGTTCCAGAAAACCACTCGTTGCGCGGGATCGTACCATCTCAATGTGTAGATGTACTGACTGGCCAATATGCCGTCCAGTTTTTTGAGCAGCTCGGCCCGCTCGTTCGTGTCAAAGGTGACGTCGTAGCGCTCGATCAGCTCGTCGACTCGCTTGTCTTTGATCCCAGTGATGTTGTTTGTATTTTCGATGTCTGCCGTTTCTGAATGATACTCTGGCCGGGGATTCGGGAAGACGCTTCCAACACCCCAGGCGCCTACCGCGTACTCGAACTGACGCTGCATTTCCAACTTGAACGCGGTCTCGAACGTGACCAGCCGCAGATTTAGAGTAATTCCAACCTTCCGCAGGTCCTCCTGATAGACCGTGAGCCACGGTTCGAAGACTTGCCTGGCGTAGAGCAGTTCCACCTGAAGGGGTTGGCCATTCTTTGTTAGTCGCCCTTGGGCGTCTCGATCCTTCCACCCCGCTTCAGCAAGAAGCTTGAAGGCTTCCCGGGGGTCGTACGCCACCTTTGGATTATTCGGATTTTCGTAAATGGTCGCAGGATAATACGAATAAATCGGCCTATAGAGATTGTAGAAGAGCTTTTGGATGATTTGCTCCCGGTTGAACAGGAGTGCGAATGCCTTTCGCACGCGCAAGTCGTCGAAGGGCTTTCTCCTCATGTTGAACCCGATGTAAGCCAAACTCGCTGGATAGTTGTTAAAAACTGCTCTCTTGGCTAGAAGGCCGCGCTGGACGGTGTCCGTGTTGAACCTCTCTGCCCAGACCTGTGGGTTGCCCACGACATAGTAATAATCCAGCTCACCCTTCTTGAGCATCTCGATGGCAAGATTTTCGTCCCGAACGACGACTCTCTTGAATTCATCAATGTTGTATTGGCCGATGTTCGCGCGATATTTCTCTGCCCAGTAGTCTTTCCGTCGCCGGAGTGTGATCGACCTTCCCTTCTCGATGTCCGATTCGTTCAGAATGTAAGGACCCGTGCCGGGAATCAGCTTGAAGTTGTAATCACGCAGATAGGCTGCGCCATCGATCTTCTGGAGTAGGCGCGCCGGAAATGGGCGCAACCCGTTCGCCGCGATCAGGAAGTTTTCCCACCCAAGTTGCTTCGCCTTCATTCGCACGATGTACTTGCTTTCGGCAACCGGCATTTCCAGTTTGGTGAACTGAGCGTAGAAGTACAGGTCTTGAAGACTCTTGTCCGTGAGAAACTTCCACGTCGCGATAAAGTCTTCGGACGTGACGGGAGTGCCGTCCGAGTATCGCGCATTGGGATCGATTCGAAAACGATAAGTCAGTTTGTCTGGATCGATCTTCCAATGCGTCGCCAGAGCAGGAATGTATTGGAGCGTGCTCGGATGCAAGGTCAGCAGTGTCTCGTATACCAATGCATTGATCACATAATTGTCTTCGGAATTCCATTCCGGGCCCGCCATCCGCAATGTTCCAGGAAAACTGATCATGTGATCGCGGAGCGTCCCACCTTTAACCGCCCTTGGATCTCCAATGAGATCGAAGTTCGTGTTGGTTTCCCAACCTTCTCCCTTGAATCCTCTACCGCCCATTTCGGCAGGAACTGAGGGATCGGCGCCTGCGTCCGCGTTGGGAAAAACAGGATAGTCCGCTTTGTTCATCGACACGGAGCGCGAAGCCGGCGTCGAGCCGGCACCGCCGGGCTCATCTGCCGTTTTCGAGCTGCTGCACGCGGCACCCACACACAACAGGACCAGCAGACTCGTAAATAAGCATCCGTATCTAGGGGTCATTGCTGTTGCTCCTCTCCGTGCGGACTCACTTAGACTTCGGCGCGTCATTTTGTGCTTGTCTCTGCTTGCTGTCGAACTCGAGCCAATAACGGTCCTCCACGGGGCCAACTTCCAGCTTCACCGACGGATCGCGCAGCGCCTGCTCCAACTTGCTTTGGTTTGCGGAATCGATCCACCACATTTGGATCAGGCCGGGCCCGTTTCCTGCGCCGAGATAATCGCCAGTACGAGACCAATATCCGTTGGGATACCCAAACTTGTTCCAATAAAGAATACGCGTGAACGGGCCGTTCCAAAGCAGGACGTACTGATAATCATTAGCCACAAGGTTGTCGATTTCCCGGATCGCTTTGATGCGATCGTTGACGTTGAACATCGTGTCGTACTGCTTGCAAAGCTCATCGACTCTCGCGTTCTTGAAGCCGGTTATGTTGTTGTTATTGTTCTGATCGGCCAGCTTGGAATGAAATGACGTCTCTGGGTTTGGAAAGAGCAAGCCGCCCCATCCGGTAAAAACCATTTGAAATTGCCGCTCACCCATCAATCGAAACATGGTTTCACCGGTCAACAGGCGAAGGTTCAGGTTAATGCCAACCTTGCGTAGATCCTCCTGATAGACCGTCAGATAAGGCTCATACGTTTTAACGTCGTACAGCATCTCGACCTCGAGAGGCTGGCCATTCTTCACCAGTCGGCCCTGAGCGTCGCGGTCCTTCCAACCTGCTTCACCCAGCAGCTTCAGCGCGAGCTGCGGGTCATACGGGTTTTTGGGATCGTTCGGATTTTCGTAAACGCTGCTTGTGAAATAAGAATTGTTGGGCGTGTATTCGTTATACGCCAACTTTTCGATCATCTGCTGGCGGTTGGTCAAAAACGTAAACGCCTTCCGGACGCGAATGTCGTCGAATGGAGCGCGGCGCGTATTCATTCCGAATCCAGTGAATCCCCAAGGCTGGCTGTTAAAGATCTTCCGCTTTTGAATCAAACCCCGCTGGACGTTCTCGAAATTCGTTTCTTCGACCCATTGTTTGGCCCGCCCGACGATGTAGTAGTCCAACTCGCCCTTCTTGAACATCTCAAAAGCGAGATTCTCGTCACGGACTACAACAAAACGAATCTCGTCAAAGTTGTACATGCCTACGTTTGCTCTTGCCTTTTCGGCCCAATAATCCGTTCTGCGGCGCGCGGCAATGGACTTGCCTTTGACGATGTCTTGTTCACGAATCGTGTAGGGGCCGGTGCCCGGAAGTACCCTATAGTTCCACTCCTTGATGTACTTATCACCGGTAAGTGTCTTCAGAATCTTCGCTGGCAAGATCGGCATACCGCTGAAGTAAAGAAAATTGCGCCAGTTCAGTTCTTTTGCTTTCACGCGCACGATGTACTTGCTCTCCGCAACGGGCCGCTCGAGTTTTCCGAATGTCATGACGTTGGATGGATCGTTCGCCGTCTTATCCATCATGAAGTCATAGGTCGCCAGAACATCGTCGCTAGTGACTGGCGTCCCATCCGAGAAACGCGCGTTTGGATTGATTCGGAACCGGAAGGTCATCTTGTCTGGCGAGATCTGCCAGTGCGTAGCCAGGGCGGGAATAAACGCCAACGTCGTGGGATCCGTTCCGACCAGAGTCTCGTAGAGCATGGCAGTGATGCCATAATTGAAGGCGG
>QHXC01000728.1 GCA_003222815.1 Acidobacteriota bacterium
TGTTTCGACAAAGGCGTATCCATTAAGCGAGATTTGTTTCGTAAACGTTGCCGAAGACAGCGAGGGCGAACGGATGTATCGTGTGGAACTGATCCTACGGTCGGGCCAGGTAGTTCCTTTACGAAACGGTTACTCGGTAGGCAAGGCGCGCAAAGAGCGCCGGGCGCAACGACTACAGTTCATGCTTCGAGTTGGCAGCGAAGTGCCGGCGACAGGCAGCCAGTTGCGACCGCAGCGCCCTAAGTACTAGTTGGATGCTTTCACGTCTACAAATTCGTCGACAGTAGCCTCACTTTAGAGGTTCACGACACTGACCTTCCTGTGTAGAATTGTGTGTGGAGACTGACACATGGCTACCAATCTTTCTTTGGACCCCGACCTTTTAGAAAGAACTTTGCGTGTAAGCGGTGAGAAGACGAAAAAGGCGGCCGTCACGAAAGCCTTGAAAGAATTCGTTGCTCGACATGAGCAGAAACGGGTTGCAAAGCTGTTTGGCAAGCTGCAGTGGGATGCGACCTACGACTACAAGAAGGATCGATCACGAAAGTGAACGTCCTCGTCGACACCAGCGTCTGGTCGCTGGCACTTCGTCGCGATGCGCCGCCAGACATCCGAGAAACTCAAATCCTTGCTCGATGTCTTGAACGCCAGGACGTCTTATTCTCTACAGGAATCATTGTCCAGGAACTGCTCCAGGGATTCCGCGGACCCAAACAGCGTGAACGTCTGATTGAACATTTCTCGGCCTTACCGCTAATTGTCCCGGATCTCACAGACCACATCGAGGCAGCAACGATACAAACAACCTGCCGACGGAAAGGAATTCAGATAACGACGATCGACGCGCTCTTGACCCAACTCGCGATTGGACATGATCTCGAATTTCTTACAACGGATCGTGATTTCACTCTAATTGCGCGTCACGTGCCACTTCGCATCCTGGCTGAGGGCTGATGCCCTGCGCTGCCGTCAGCGCTCGGGCGGCTCCATCGCGGTCTTACGCAGCAGTGCCGCGGCTTCGGGCGACGTCATGAACTTGATCAGTTCGCGAGCCACATCCTGATTCTTCGACACATTGCGGACGGCGACGCCGAAGTGGCCGTATTCGATAAGGTCAGGCGGCAGCGGGCCGAGATACTGGGTGCCGGCGACCGGCTGGATCACATTGGTCTGCTGGATGCCGATCTCGACTTCGCCGTCAGCGACTGCGACCGCAACCGGTTTGCCTTGGATGATTTTGATCTTGTCCTTGATCTGGTCGTAGATGCCAAGTTTCTGGAACAGCCGGGTGTTGTAAGGGCCCGGCGACGCCATTGCCGGCACGGGCGAACTCGACGACGCTGCCGACCACCTTGTTGCGCTTGATGAGGTCTTCGAACGCGGGCATGAAATTGACCACCACGTCACCCGGCGCGTCGGTGTTGATCTTTTCGGCCTGCTCCGGGACGCCGACGAAATCAATGACGACCTTGTGCCCACTCGCCTTCTCGAAGCCGGCCGCCAGATCGCGCACGCCCGATAGCGCGCCCTGATTGACCAAAATGGTGATCTCGGCTGCAGGCGCAGGCCTGTTGCTCCACACGGCGAGCGCGGCAATGAGGGCCAGGCTGACAACATTCGTACGTTCCATGACATCCTCCCGTTGTTTCTGGTGTTGCCTATTATACGAAATCCGGTTGATCAGTCCCGGCTCGCGACGAAAATCGATCAACCGGATTTTGTGTCAAAGTGCGCCCGGCATGTCTGCGAGCACGTAGCTTGTCACGGTAAGAGTCGCGATACATCTACGAAACGGCGGGTATTGTCCGCATTCATGATCAGCCCGACGTCACTTGGCGAGGGGTCCGGACGCAACTGAAAGTGCATGACGATCGGCGGATGAGGATAATGTTCAATTTACGGCGTCTTTTGCTCCTGCTAGAATCATCACCGATAGCGATCCTGCCGAGCGATTTGCGCCGCGTAGCGGTCAGTTGACCACGGACGCGATGATCGGCAAGAGAAGAACGAGAGCGCGTTTCATTGTGCTCCCTGTACAGCGTTCGGCGGTTGCACGATAATACTGCATCCAGTCCCGGGACTCGGGGAACCGTGTGAGGAGGTTTCTATGCGATGCGTAAGTCGAAAAATATTTTTGATCACTCTGTTCTTGGCGGCGGGCTACTTAACACAGGTAATTAAGGCGCAGCAGCCGCCGTCCGCGACAGTGTTCGAAGGGGCGCGTCTCATTACCGGAGACGGCAGCGCGCCCGTGGCGGATTCCGCATTCGTCGTTGAAAACGGCCGGTTCACCGCGGTTGGCCGAAAAGGACAGGTCAAAGCTCCGGCAGGAGCGGCCCATGTGGATCTAACCGGCAAGACCGTCATACCGGCGATTATCGATGCCCACAAGCACCTCGCTGTGACTCGAGACGCTCTTGTGGATCAATTGCAGCATTTTGCCTACTACGGCGTTGGCGCGACAATGAGCCTTGGCCAGGACACGGGCGATGAGGTGTACCAGGTGCGCGCGGAAACGATTCCCAATGCCGCGCGATACCGCACTGCGGGACGCGGCATTACAGGGCCGGAGCCGGGGCGCTCGAACGCTCCTTTCTGGGTCACCAGCGAGGCCGAGGTGCGATATCGCGCCGGTATCGACGAGGCCCACAAGAAAGGCCTCCGGACGATCGCTCATATCTTTACGTTGGAGGATGCGAAGGGAGTCCTCCGGGCGGGCATCGATAATTTCGCCCACAGCGTCCGGGACAAGGACGTCGACGATGAGTACATCAAACTGGTGAAGGCCAAGCCGAATTTCATTGTGGACCCGAACCTTCCTGATCGCGGTGTGAAGGCGGACCGGAGCTGGCTCCGCGACAGTATGACCGCCTCGGAGTTTCAGAAAGTACAGGCAGACACGAAGGACGATCCCAAAGCCCAGCAGTTCTTCGGAATCCAGTGCCGAAACTTGGGGAGGCTGAGCAAGGAGGGCATCAAGATCTCCTTGGGCTCGGACGGACCCATCCCGTGGGCGGCGCACGAGGAAATGGCGGACATGGCGGGCTGTGGAATGACGCCGGCTCAGGTCATCGTGGCCGCAACGCGCAACGCGGCCGATCTGATGAAACTTGCAGACGCCGGCACCATAGCGGTGCGCAAGAGCGCGGACTTCGTCGTTCTGGACGCGAATCCGCTCGACAACATCACGAATACCCGGCGAATCTCGTCTGTCTATCTCCGCGGGTCACAGGTTGACCGCGCCGGCTTAAGAGCGCGATGGACGAGCGGGAGAACATCGCAGTAACTCGGGATAGGAGATCCGGAGCCACCGAGGCGTAAAACGACTTCGCTACCGACCAGATGATGAGCTATTGGCGTTCTTGAGAAGCCTTTGAATACGGCCGGGACTATGCCGAATCGCATGGAGTGCGGACTCGCCAAACATACACACATGCTGGCTCCGCAAAAAGGATTCGGCATAGTTCCAAATTTGGCGACGGCCTCCTCAACCGTCGGCTTAACGATGTCGTAAAGATCGCCCCTTCGGCGTTACTGGCGATCGTTCTCCAAGTAGTGGTGACCCAGCCAGCGACAGGACAAGCTGTCCTCATGAATTCGGCAATTCCTGCTCTCCTTGGCCGTTTTGTCACGGCAGCAAATTCTCGGCCCTTGCGGAACGTT
>QHXC01000294.1 GCA_003222815.1 Acidobacteriota bacterium
GAGGTCGATCCGGAAAATTTGAAAACGTCAGTCAGGATATCCGTGCCTCCGAGGAAGGCGCTCTTCACGTAGAAGCCCTGAGGGAGGTTAACGATCCTGATTTGATAACTGCCTTCTCTAAGGTTATCAATGCGAAATGTTCCGTCTGCAGCTACAGGAGTGGGAGTAGGAGGGTTCGCGATTCCATCAACTGTGGGTCGAATCTCAACGCGAATGCGATCGAGATTTGCCAAAGTCGAGAGTGCCGCTCCCTGGAGGCTCACGCGGCCAGGTATAGGTGAAGCCACGGTCAGAGTCAGGACCACACCGTCAACGTCAGAGTTTTGAACATAAACGGGAACCTGCGCCGAAGGACGTGCGGCAATTGCCGCCTGCCGGGCGGCGAAGTCTACTGCACCGGTGGAGGGCCCCGGCGGGTTCGCCTCCTGAATCTGAGCCTGGACAATATATTGTCCGGGAATGACGTCCCGCAATTCAAAGGTTCCGGTCGCTGGATTGTAGCTCTGTCCGGAGCTGAAGCCGCCTCCGCCTCCCGTGAGATTGCGATAGTTCAGAGATATGTCCGCTCTGGGCGGAGCTTGGCCTGTTCTCGAATCGATAACGTGTCCGCGAACGCGATAGGTATTCTCCCGCTGCACTCTCATGTCGGCGACCACTTCGGCTCCACTTTTCACTTCGATCCGCGCCGCCTGGCTGACGTCCGTCACGCCGGGATAAAAGCTCAACGCATAGATGGCTGTTGAAAGCCCACTCGGCCGCCCTGGCCGTCCGAGAGGACCCGGAGAATTGCCGGCGAGCAGATAGTAACTGCCCGGCGAGATTCCATAGAGCCGGTATTCGCCACGGTCGTTGACGTTCGTGGAGCCGACTGCCTGAAACGTTTTGCCCTGCGGGCTGAACGCGACACGCACCAGTTGAACGGGAACATCCACGGCCGGTTGTCCCAGTTCGTCCGAAATTCGGCCGCTCACCGTTCCCGTCGGCGTCAGATGAATGGTCAGATCTTGTACGGTGGAACCCGCCGTCAAATTAATCGGTGTTCCCGGGCCATTGACGGTACGCTGTCCGTATTCCTGCCGTGCAAAACCAGTCGAAGCAACCGTTATGCGAAATGTGCCTGCATTGACTTGCTTGAAGGAAAACCTGTCATCCGCACCCGTTGTCACCATCACCGGTCCCGGCCGGCCAGACGCGGAAGTTTCCGCTACTCGTGCCGTCGGCGCCCTCGTTCCCTGCAGAAAGACTGTGCTCAGTACGCCGGTAATCACACCACCAATGCCATATCCGCTGCCTGGTGAATTTATGTCAATAAGCGTGACCTCCGCTCCCGCGACTGCTCCGCCTGTAGCGGAAGTAATAACGGAACCATTGATGGTTCCTGTCGCGGACGCTTGAAACAGAAGGAATAGTGCGGCGACAGTGGAAAGCAACGTCATGGGTATTCTCCTGAAGGACGCTTTCCACACGATATAACGAAACGCGACTTAACGCGAACTTCTGGCCGAGCATCATTAAACGCGTTACGTAACAGAACCAATCAGGTTCAATTTTCCCTGATTGAGACTTGTGAGATATTTAGCGCGCCAGAAGCGGAATTGGTGTTCGCAAAATTTGCCTTGAAACGTAGACACGTAGACACAAACAGCAAGCGTTTTGCTGAAGTTGGTGAAGGCCGTGTTGCGGACAATGCCTTCTCGACTAAAGCGGTAGGAAGCTCTCCGATTCAGTTTTCGGTCGGGTTCTTCTCAATGTGTTCGATGATAAGCTTCTCGATTGGTGCTTTCCGCGAGTCCAGCTTCAGGCCCAGTCTCTCGATGGCCGGAAAGACTGCTCTGCCGGAAGGATCCGATGCATTCCCGGCGGGCGCGTCCGTACCCGGAACCGCCGTAGCCGGGCGGCTGAAGGGGATGGTCCCCAACGCAGACGCCAAGTCCGATGGAACAGGCCTATTCATAATGGCATTCCGATACACATCCATCGGGAGTTCCATCGTCATTTTGTAGGAGCCCTTCAGCCCAGTGGCATCGAGTACGGGGTGGTCCACGAGCGGCGTTAAGTATTCGGCGAAAGCCGGCATAGACGTCTTTAGTATTTCCATTCGCATCGTCCCGTTACCGCTACCGCCTCTGCCCCCTCGCGTGACCATTCCGGTTCGTGGATCGAAAATGAAGAAAGAGTCGCCTTCTCGCTTGATGCTCATCGGCCCGCCTCCAATAGGCGTAGCTCCGGCATCGGATACATCATCGGCATTCGTCAACTTTGGTCCCTCTTTGGACACAACGAGCGCATAAACTTGTTGTTCCTTGTTTTCGCGATGTGCTTTGAGCTTGAACCTCTCTTCTAGAAGCGTCTGAATCATTTCGGGAACCTGGTCTTTCGAAGTGTCTTCAGGAATGGTTGCATGAATTTCGAACCTCTGCGAGGTTAGCCACTCGGGGCCCGCAATTTGATCGGTCTTGATTCGATACGCAGCTGCGATTAAGTCGTTTAGCGACATCCGGCAATCGAAACGAGCCCCACTGATAGTCATCCCAAAGCGTACCCGTTGAGCTATGAGAGTAGAAAGGGGCGCGGACGCCTTGATCGAGGCGACCTCGAACGCCGGCTTCGGCTTAGCTGGAGTCTGACCAAATAGCAAAGCACTTGTGGAACACATGACGAAGCTTGCGCACACAATTCCAGACAGTCTCATATTGTTGCTCCCGATATGCAGAGTACTAGAATCACGTGGTCACGGTTGTCGGAAATAAGAACGAACAAATCTATTGGAATTCGCATCTGTTCCTTCGAGCAATGGTCTTTGTCTCTTATAGACATAGCAGAGAGCATTGAAGTTCAAGGTTTTTGAAGTTCTCGCCAGTAGTAGTGCCGACTCTGCCCAGAGGGGAGACTCTTCCCACACATCGACATGAATGTCCGATAGGTCTCATTAGCGGAACCGATCCCTTCAATTTCCCTGATCCGGACTTCTGGGTCTTTGAGGCGTTTCGAGTTTCCCGTCAGCTTGCGCACCGCTCGGGCTATCCCGAATAATTGGAGACTAAAGGAGAAAGCTTATGATCTTTGGTGCCCATGTTATCGTCTACAGCAAAGACGCGACCGCAGACCGCGCCTTCTTGCGGGACATCCTCGGATTTGGGTCCGTGGACGCTGGCCACGGATGGCTCATCTTCGCGCTGCCTCCGGCAGAAGTAGCAGTCCATCCCGCGGAGGACAATGACCGGCACGAACTCTATTTCATGTGTGACGATCTAAGGGCTGAGATATTGACGCTCGGAGAGAAGGGCATCCGCTGTTCGGAGGTGCAGGAGGCCCGATGGGGGTCCGTCACGAAAATCCGGCTTCCCGGCGGAAGCGAAGTGGGACTCTACCAGCCAAAGCATCCATCTGCATTGGCCCGCAATTCAAACTGACCAAGGGGCCTCAGAATCGATATCGGGCGATCAGTAAACATTTCCCAGGCACGTGGAACTGCGTGAAAGGCCCAACCTTATTGAAACGATCCTGTATCTAACGTTTGGCTTGAGTACAATTGCCGGCGTGTTTCACCACCTCTCGCGTCATCTCAGCGACCTGCCGAACCTTGCCGGCAGATGACGCATTCAGGAGGGCTGAATTGACAGACTCCGGCAAAAGACGATCTTTAACAGTTTCAACAATCATCTTGTGCTTCCGAATTGGAAGAAATCTTACCGAAATTTTCTCGTGTTGCGAGAGCTTCAACGACGAGATGTCTGCCGAGATGACGCCTGCAACATCATTTCTTGGACTGCGGGGTCGACACTGAAAATGGCCTCTTGCAAGAGGTCGTCGGCAGAGCATACGAACGAGCGAACAGGTGCAATATGAAGTGCTAATGATAAAGACGAAAGGGACTTTTGAAGTAAGACAACAAAAGCCGAAGTGGCGCGCTGGCGAGAGGTCTTATCCAAAAGCCAAAGCAAGATGATGTTGAGATGCAACATATATAAAAGCCGGCCCAGCGACTCCGCCACTTTCGGTGACGGCGCGTCGGAAGCGCCCACGACTGCATCTCGAAAAACCTTTTGGACACGAATACGTGAGAACGCCGTGCTGGTAGCAAATAAGCCTTCATCCCGGCTTCCGACGAGAACCGGTATCAATGTAATCAAGGTTTCACGGTGCGGGCGGAGCACATCAAGGCTCGTTTGCAATGCAAATAAGAACCGGTTGCGCCATTTTCCCGATTCCATCGCCGCACCACGACGGGCGTATTCCGCCGAAAGGTCATCGTACAGCGACAAGACCACCGCGCGTTTGCTGGGAAAGTATTTGTAAAGAAGCCCGACACTGACGCCGGCGGAGTGTGCCACGTCGCGAAGAGTCGTCGCTTCATAACCCCGCATGGCGATCAGCTGAATGGCCGTTTCATACAAATGACGCCGCGTTGCTAAGCCTTGCTGCGTGGTGCCCCGAGGACGGCCACGTCCCCGCTCGATATGCCGCGATTCAATGAGATCCCGATCGTTGTCTTTTTTAGTGAACATGTTTACTCTATTTAGCATCAACGTTGTTCCGTTGCAATCCTTATGGTCCGACAGGGCGAAATCCGGAGGTGATCGTGCGAGTCAATCGTCATGGAGCAGAAGCTCCCCGCGAAGTGCAAGGCAGTGGCATGAGCACAAACGAGGCACTGAAGATCGTCATACCCGGCGGGACAGGGCAGTTGGGACACTATCTCAGCCGTGGATTTCGGGCGCAGGGCCATCAGGTCGTCATTCTGAGCCGTGATTGCCGCACTGATCCCGAAGCAGTTCAGTGGGACGGCAGAACAGTGGGATCTTGGGCAGAGCAAATTGATGGGTCGGACGTCGTGATCAATCTCGCCGGGCGTAGCGTCAATTGCCGTTACACAGATGCAAATCTGCACGCGATGATGGCCTCGCGCGTGGACTCGACGCGCGCCGTTGGACTCGCAATTGAACGGGCAACTCGCCCACCGAAAGTTTGGCTTCAGATGAGCACCGCCACGATCTACGCTCATCGATACGATGCGGCAAATGATGAGGCAACAGGCATGATTGGCGGCGATGAGCCCGGAGTCCCTGCGTACTGGAGCTTCAGCATCGACATTGCTAAAGCATGGGAACTAGCGCAATACGAAGCTGACGCTCCACAGACCCGCAAAGTCGTGCTTCGAACTGCCATGGTGATGGGTGTCTATCCTGGCGGAGTATTCGATGTGCTAGTCGGCCTGACACGGCAATATCTCGGTGGATCAATTGCCGGTGGACGACAGTTCGTTTCATGGATTCATCAGCATGATTTCGTGCGAGCAGTCGAATTTCTGATCCGCAGAGATGACATTCAGGGACCGGTGAACCTGGCCGCGCCCAACCCAGTACCACAGCGTGAATTCATGGCAACATTGCGACGTGCGCTCCGAAAACGCGTGGGATTACCGGCGACCAAGTGGATGGTCGAAATCGGAGCGGTATTTATGAAAACTGATACGGAACTCATTCTGAAAAGCCGCCGGGTGACTCCGAAGCGGCTCCTTGATGCCGGCTTTTCGTTCGAGTTCGCAACTTGGGAATCGGCCGCCGCCGACTTGGTAAATCGTGGATCGGAGCAGTAACGGACCCGCATAGATCCTCCGACTGCTGCAGACTACTCATGACCAATTGAAGTCGACGATAAGTTCGGAAACTCTCGGGAACTCTATTGTTTTCCGTGTTTCCATGTAATACTCCGATGAACATGAAGCGCGCAATTCGCATTGGAATCGTTGCCGATTACGATCCGAAGAACAAATATCATGTAGCGACTGAACAATCCGTTGCGCATGCCGCGGAAGCACTCGGGGTCACCGCCGAATCTCTCTGGCTGAATACCGATACGCTGGATAACACCGCCGCCGAAGCTCGCCTGGCAGAATGCGATGCGATCTGGTGCGGAACGAGCAGCCCTTATCGCAGTATGGAAGGCGCTTTACGCGCGATCCGTTTCGCACGCGAGAGAGGCTGGCCGTTCATTGGAACGTGAGG
>QHXC01000295.1 GCA_003222815.1 Acidobacteriota bacterium
TTCCTCCCAAGTTCCGCGCAGGGTACTGCCGCCCTGCCACACTCCCGTCAGATCCGGCTTCCCGTTGGAGGCACGGGGGACCGCGCTTTTCGCCGGGGCCCTGGTAGGAGTACTGCGTCGAGGCGCTGTCTGTGCGAACACGGAGACCGGCCACCAGGCCATTGCTAAAACTGTTGCCACAATGAAACCGCGCATCACCGCACCTCCACGGCAGGAGTATTTCCTCCGTCGCCTGTGCCTGACGGAGGCCCGAAGAACAGTTTCTTGCCTCCGGAGAAGGTGACCTCGCGCGAATGTGCCCAATTCCCGCCGTCTCGCGCGCGCCATCCGAAGACCGTCACGGTGTCCCCCGGCTTCATCGTCACATCTTTCTTCCAGCCGTTCCTGTACAGCACGCCAGGACCATAGCCTTCGAACTTCCAGTTGACCACGTTGCCCTTGTCGTCGGTCACATCCAGGTAGAAGTGGCTGTGCGGGTTGGTCCATTCAATCTTGGTGACCACGCCCGTTAGCGTTATGGGCTTGTTCGCGTCATACTCCGCTCCAAAGGAGTGATGCGCCAACAGAGGAATCGCTAAAAACCACAGCACAACAACCAGCAAGCAGGCCTCCGTTATCCGCCTTGCCATAGTTCACCTCGGCTGTTCAATTTACGACACTCTGCGACGCGTAGTAAAGGCAAGCGATACAAAAACCAATAATGTATTATGCGGCGCTGGACGCCTGGTGTAAGATTCGCCACAAGATCTCGAAATCAAATGAGTTTATGAGGTAGCTGCATGAGAACCATTGCAAAATACCGATACTTCACGAAGGCCGGCTTCATCCTTTCGGCATCGATTGCCATGGCCATAGTCATAGCAATCCCGACGGTGGCGGGCCAGTCTGCGTCGTCCAATGCGCTGGCAACGCAGGATCAGGTCACCTTTGCTAAGGATGTAGCGCCGATCCTGCAGAATCGCTGTCAGGTGTGTCACCGGCCGGGCACGTTTGCGCCGATGTCGCTGGTGACCTACGAGGAGACGCGGCCATGGGCCAAGTCGATCAAGCAGAAGGTCGTTACTCGGGAAATGCCCCCGTGGTTCATCGACAAGAACGTAGGCGTCCAACATTTCAGCAATGACGTGTCGTTATCAGACGAGGAAATCGCAACAATAGCCAGGTGGGTGGACAGCGGCGCTCCAAAGGGAGACCCTGCTGCCATGCCGCCGCCGCGCCAATTCCCAGCCGCCGAGACGTGGCAGATCGGTCAGCCGGATCTCATCGTAACCTTGCCGAAAGACGTGATTGTCGCGGCGAAGGCGCCCGATCAGTGGCCGGACATTCTTGTCGATCCCGGTCTAACGGAAGACCGATACATCCAGGGTGTCCAGATCATTCCAGCCAAGGGCTTCCCGGTAATCCACCATATTAGAACGTCGATCGTAGAGCCCACGGACGAGACTCGCCATGGCGGTCAGCTCGATGGAACCGATGGCGCGCTGGGGGTGGGCGAGCAGGGAGTCTTCCTCAATGAATATGCGATCGGCAAAAAAGGTGATGTGTTCCCGGAAGGCTCTGGCCGGCTAATCAAGGCTGGAACGAAGGTGAACTTCGAAATGCATCTCCATGCGATTGGCAAGGACACCCCGATCAACGTGGCCCTCGGCCTTAAGTTCTATCCCAAAGGTTATGTTCCCCAGCACGTGATTTCTTCGACAACGGTGAGCGCCTCGGAGGTCGATCTTCGGCCCAACACGGATAACATCCGGTCGGATGGCTATCTTACGCTGAAGAATGCCGCTCGGCTGCTGTCATTCCAGCCCCACATGCACAACCGTGGAAAGGCGGAGTGCCTGGAGGCTATTTACCCTACGGGAAGGGTCGAGATGCTGTCCTGTGCCAGGTTCCGTTTCAACTGGCACATCAACTACGTCTACAACGATGTTGCGGCGCCCCTTCTGCCGGCAGGCACCGTCCTGCATTCGATCATGTGGCATGACAACACAGCCGCGAACCCATTCAACCCAGATCCGGATGCACAGATCACGTATGGGCAACGGACGATCGATGAGATGGGGTCGGCGTGGATCAGCTGGTACTACATGTCTGAAGAAGATTTCAAAAGGGAAACCGAAGCACGACGAGCGAATCGGAGCACCCTCACAAGCTCACGCTGACAAAGGGAAAGTCGGAATGAAGAAGGACTTGTTGGCGGTGGCTTGTTCCGTTCTTCTTCTCACGGGGACGGTCCGTACGACTCTGAGCGTCCAGATCCGTTATGCCCGGGGACAGGATGTCAGTCCGACATTTGATGGATGGGAACAGAATTCCGACGGAACCTATACGCTGCATTTCGGCTACTTCAACAGAAATACGGAGGAGGAACTCGATGTACCGGTAGGCCCGGAGAACAATATTGAACCGGGCGGTGATCGAGGTCAGCCGACACATTTCTACACGGCACGAAAATGGTGGGTTTTCAAAGTTGTTGTGCCTAGGGATTGGCCGAAAGACCAGCGCGTTGTGTGGACGTTAACGACTCACGCAAAAACCAGCCAGGCGAAGGGGTGGCTTCAGCCGGAATGGGAAGTAGACAGAGGGGTCATCGCCAAGAATGCTGCGCGTGACCCCTCTTTGATGAGTACAGCCAGTGGTGATATCGATTTTGAAAACCTTCCGCCTTCGATCAGCGGTAGCCCTGCTCAAACGATCGCCCTCTCAGATATGCTGACCTTGACGGCAACGGCTACTGACGACGGACGGCCAAAACCACTCTCTGATCCGACGGGCAACCGCCCGCAAGGTGTGCGAGTCCGATGGATTATGTACCGGGGTCCTGGCAAGGTTCGGTTTGATCCGGACATCATGAGCCAGCGCGTCTACGGAAAACCCGCGACGTTGGAAACAAAGGTGAGCTTCGCCGTCCCAGGCACCTATCGGTTGCGCGCAATTGCCAATGACGGGCAGCTATTCTCAACCTACGACGTGGACGTAACGGTGCATCGTTGATTGGATGCCGGCGCTTCACCGTATTTTCAAGCGCGGTCGAGAAATCTGGAACGGGCGTTATTTCCAGCGTTCCATCGCCTGCCGGTGCAGCGACTCGGGAGGAAGCTCGGCGAGCTCGATACGGACGCCGTTCGGGTCGGTGATGTTCGACAGGATCGCTTTCGTGGGGCTGACGCGAGTCTCAGAAACGTTTGCTCCCCGCTGCTTGAACATTGCGGTGGCCGCACCCATGTTCTCCACGTGCACGCCGAAATGATTGATCCCCGGCGGCCTTTGCGCGTTAGCGGGTTGCAGCTCCACAAACGTGTTTCTGCTGATCTGGACATAGACCAGCGTTACCTGTCCCTTCTCGTCTTTGCTCCGGAATGCCTCTGGAAATCCCATCGTCTTCGTGTAGTACGCCACTGCCTCATCAATGTTAGGGACACTGATCCCCACATGATTCAGGCCAACGATTCCGCGGTTCTGGTTCTGGGCAACAGCAGACTCGACGGCCAGTCCAACCAGAATCCCCGCAACGAATAAAAAAAGACCGCGCATAAACAGCTCCTTTCAAGCATTCGTGATTCACGATTCGACAGGTTTGCCCCTCGCAGCAAAAATGTTGCAACTTAGATCGATCCTTTATACATCCGACTGTGCGGTTAGCTCTGTGGACGCAGACCTTCGGTGATCTCGATCTCAGTTCCCCACGGATCCGTAACGTACACGAGCCGGATACCGGCTGCGTTCGTACTGCTGCGGATGGCGCCGTCGGTCTTGATGCCTGCTGCCTGCAGTTTCGCCACGAATGCGTTGATGTTCCTGACCTCAAAACCCATGTGATCGACAGAGCGGCCCTTGGTCGGCGCCTGAGGCATGTCGACCTTGCCGAGTGTGATCTCCGTGCCCGGAACATTAGCCGTGTCGAACTGGTTGCGTTTGCCGGCTGTGGCCCCGAAGTGCTCGATGTACCATTTCTGTGCTGCCAGAGGATCCGGCACCTGCAGGTGAATGTGATGCATGGCCATCGGAGTGGGTATCGACTTGTTTTCGTAGATCTCAACTCGGACGCCATCTGGTCCCGCAATGAACCCTTGCCCGGGATTTCCTGGCTCCCACTTCAGGCCTGCGGCTTTAAACCGCGCAACAGAGCCTTCGAAATCCTTGACGTAGAAGCCGAAGTGGTTGATAACGGATCCGACCGAACCGCCGCTGTAGTCCTGTTTCCGGAGGAGAATGTAGATGCCGGGAAACTGGGCCATGACGATCTTTTCCCTGTTCACGACTTTTCCGCCGACGTCCGTCCAGAACTTCTTCTGAACGTCCACATCGCTGACATTCAAATGCATGTGGCCGATGGCAACACCCATCGAGTTGGGGGCCGCGAGCTGGCCGAACACGGGCATCGCAAGGACAGTGGCTAGAGTTAGCGCTAACAAAAGTTGTCTTTTCATGGCCGTTTACTTTATCCCATTTGCGCGAAGCGTGGAAGTACTTCATCATAGACCAGCGGAGGTAATGCACATTGAGAAAACCCGAACTATTCCTTGCAGGAGCAACGCTCGCTGCTGCAATCAGCGCATTCAGCGGATGCAGTGATGTCCAGCAACATCACGTCAAGGTCCTGAAGGACTACAGCGGAAGTGTCTCTTTCCTTGATGGGCCGACATGGCAATACACCGGCTGGACCGTCACTGGCACTGATTACTGGGACGGCAGGATCTGGATCGACCTGCCACTTGACCGCAGCTCAGAAGCAAAAGAGGTGTACCAGACCGCAGACGGCGCGCTGCTGGTGGACATGAACGTCGCGTTCTCCCGCGGCAAGTCAGCTGAAGAGCGAAAGAAGTGGTTTATCAACACCACAGATGCGCTTGGCATTGTCAAAAAGGATGTCGAGGGTATCGCCCGCTCGGTCGTGCACAATTACTCCAATGCCGAGATCCTCAATGCGGAGCTCGCGCTCAAGGATGCCAAGCTGCCGGTTTATACGCAGATCCAGGCGGAGCTTGGAAAAGCGCAGTTCAACGATGAGTATGGCATTGACAAGAAAAGCTATGCGGTTTGGCCAGGCAATGTCTCGCCGCAGCAAGGAGCAGTCCAGGCAGACCTGGATCGGCAGCGGAACAACCTGCTCAACGCCGCGAAGCTTGAGGGGCAGCTTTCCCTGGAGAAAGCAGCGACCAGGCGAGCTCAAGTGGACAAGAAATACGCTGATTTTATCCAGAAGTTGACTCCTGCGCAGCAGACCTACCTGCGCACTCTGGACATGTCGAACGCAATCAAGCAGCACGAAAGGCCGGAGAGCACTGAGAAAATCGAGTTCCTGCTGGGCGGACAGAGGTGAAATGATGACACGATTAAACATACTGCTAGTGCTCACGCTTGCAGGAGCGCTCGACGGCTGCACACGGCCAACGCAGCAGGAATCTACCTACAGGCTGAATCTGGAAAACAAGTTCTCATGGCAAGGCTCAGGGCCCGACATCAGGTGGTATTGGCCCTGGTACACGATGTACGTGGTCTCGCACCAGCAGGAGATCCAGACCTTTCCGCTGATTCAAGGAGAAATCGCCAGAATCCCCCAGATTGAGCTCGAGAAGCTGCAGTCCATCATCACTGCTGACGGTCAGATCATGATCCAGGAGATGAGCATCACCATCTACAAGAAGGCTGATCCCACTGCTGTCGAGCGCTTCTATATCCAGCACCAGGAGGAAGACAGGGAAAATCTCGCGATCAACCTCGACGGCCTTGTCCGCACCTACCTGCAGACCAAGACCAAGGCCTACATTGAATCGCACCAGCCGCAGCTCGGCCAGGAGGTCAGGGACTATATCAAGAGCTTCCGCGCAGGCGGCGAGCCAATCATGGACAATGATGGCCACATCACTGGCTTCAAGGGCGGCATTTCCCTCGAAGAGGAGTGGGGCGTTGATATCGCCGATGTGACGCCCAGAAGGCTCACGCTTCCGAGCACTGTAGCAGGAGCGCAGGTC
>QHXC01000296.1 GCA_003222815.1 Acidobacteriota bacterium
CAGCCTCGCTATTACGGCGGAGTTGGCATCCAAGCCCGCCTTGCGCATCGTGATCAACGACGTCCTTAAGCAGATCAAGGGCGGCAAATCGCTCGCTGAAGGGTTCGCTGCGCATCCCAAGCAATTCTCGCGGCTGTATGTGAACATGATTCGAGCCGGTGAGGCCGGCGGTGTGCTCGACGCCATCCTGGGCCGGTTGGTAGAGTTTGAACGCTCCGCAGACGAGTTGCGGAGTTACCTGATCTCTGCATTGATCTACCCCTGTCTGCTGACGGGTGTGGGCATAACCTCGATAGGAATTCTGCTGTACTTCGTCATACCCAAGTTTGCCGGGATCTTCGAAGAGATGGGCGCTGCGATTCCTCCTGCCACGATGGCCATGTTGTGGCTCTCGAAAGCGACTCGCAGCTATTGGTGGGTGGCGTTTGGTGGACTGGCTGTCGCGATTGGTTCAGTTCGGTCCTGGATTCAAACACCTAAGGGCAGGCACGCTTGGGACGTATTGAAGTTGAAACTGCCCCTCCTGGGTCCCACGGTGTTGAAGATGGAAATGGCACGATTTGCGCGAACCCTGGGTACTCTTCTCGCCAGCGCCGTTCCGTTGATCGCGGGCGTTCGCATTGTTCAGGACATCGCGAACAACAAGATCGTCGCGGATGGCATATCGAAGATCGCGGAGGGCGCCAAACGTGGCGAAGGTGTGTCGCGGCCCATGCGGGAGGCCGGAGTTTTCCCGGGCCTGGCCATCCATTTGGTCGAGGTGGGAGAAGAAACCGGCAGGCTCGACTTCATGCTGTTACAGGTTGCGGATGTGTACGAAAAAGACGTAAAAACTTCCATCAAGGCTCTTACTTCGGTGTTCGAGCCGGCGATTATCCTCGTCATGGGCATCCTGGTTGGCACAGTGGTGCTTTCGATGCTCATGGCGATTTTCAGCATCAATGAGATCGGATTCTGATGAAAACGAAAAGAGCAGATAAAGGCATCACGCTCATCGAACTGCTGGTCGTGATGGTGATCATCGCGATGTTTGCTACGTTGGTCGGGCAGCGATTGTTCCGGAACGTTGAGAGGGCGCGCGAGACTCAAGCCAAGGCTCAGATCTCGGAATTCGAGAGTGTCCTTGATACGTTCCGACTAGATGTCGGCCGCTATCCCACCGCCGAAGAGGGCCTTCAGGCCTTGCGAGCCCGGCCTGGCACGCTCGAAAGATGGGACGGACCATACCTCAGGAAAGACGTGCCGCTCGATCCCTGGCAGCATCCCTACGTTTACCGTTTCCCTGGTCAACACGGCGACTATGACCTGCTTGCCCTTGGCGCGGACGGGCAAGAGGGTGGCGAAGGCGAAAACGCCGATGTGGTGAACTGGAAATAGAGTGGTAGTCGCGGGCTTCAGCCCGCGTTGAAGTATACGCATTTCGTTATTGTCGAACGGGGGTTGAAGCCAAGTCCCCTCCTTGGCAAAGACTTGGCAAAGGAGGGGTGGCTGCGCCAATCAAAAAGATGCTGCGAAGCCACTGAGTCCGGCGCAGACGGGGTGGTTGGTTCAAAAAATATTGTTTTGGAGTCTGAACGAACCACCCCGTCCGCGCCTTTCATTGGAACGGAAATGTTTTATTGATGGCGCGTCCACCCCTCCTTTCCCAAGGAGGGGAGTCTGCTCCGCCCAAGCGTTCAGCAAGATTAAATGCGTACACTTCAACGCGGGCTTCAGCCCGCGTTTATTTTTTCGTCTTTTCCTCGTCCTTCGGCGTCTTCATCAGTGTGACTGGACGAAACAATGGTTTCTCCCTCATCGAAGTCGTGATTGTAACGGCGATCATCGCCTTGGCTCTGACCCTGGCCGGTCCCCGAATTGGGGCGGGGATCGGCCGGTTGGAGCTGGATCGATCGGCTCAATCGATCCGCAATTTCATCAAGCTGGGCCGTGTGCAGGCCCAACGGACAGACCGTGAGCACTACGTAGTCATCGATCGTAAGCGTGATGTGATCACGTTGCTGGATCCTGAAATGCGGCCGTTACGCCAGGAGGAATTGCCCTCATCGGTTCAAATCATGCTGGATTCCAGCCTTGACCTTGCCAGCATCGCCATTGCTCCTTCGGGGATCGTTCGCGGTGAACCCATCCGGCTTCGTGGCCGGTCCGGTGACTTGGAAATCACGCTGCAATGAGGGACCGTCGCGGATTCACATTAATCGAGGTCCTGGTAGCTGCAGCGGTACTGGGCATTGCTGCTACCGCGCTTTTCGGTCTCCTTTCGAAGTCTTTGTTTAATCTCCGAAAGATCGAGGACCTGCATCGCTACGAGCTTGCAGCACAGGATGTGATGAATCGTGTCCTTTTGCTGTCGACTCTGCCCGCTCCGGCCCAGGCCGGAGGAGCGTTGGACAATATTGGCGCCCACTGGATGGTCAACGTTCAACCGTGGGCTGGGTCCAGCCTCAAAGATAGGCCCGAAGAAGCGGTCTTGAGAATTGATGTCGTCGTGACCTGGCCTGGCCGATCCAGCCAACGCAGCATCGAGGTCGAGGCCTTGAAGGCGGCCAAAGTTACATATTCCAACTATGACTTGCAGCGTGCCGTTGAAAACGTGTTCCCGCAATGATTGTGGGTTCACCCTTGTTGAAGTTCTCGTCAGCTTGACCATCATGGCGATGATCACTGCAGTCGCTTTTGCCGGTCTCAGTGTCGCCATTGATAGTTGGCACCGTGGAACTCAGAAAATCGATGAGCTGGACCGCCGATTTGCTGTAGAGCGTTTGATCCAGCGGCAGCTCGCCTTGGCGGACTCCCATCTGTTTCACGGCAGCGATCGTGAGTTGGAATTTCTGTCGAGCTATTCGCTCGTGAACGGGCCAGGCGATCCCGTCTGGGTGAGATATCGAGTTGATTCGGACAAATTTATGTATGCCGAAACGCCGCTTCCGGAATACTCGCCGGAGCGTTCCAGTGCAGTGGCCACGCAGATCTTGGGCAGTTTTTCGCCGATTGCGTTCCGCTATCTCAGTAGAAAATCCGAAGAACAATCGGCATGGATCAACGTGTGGACAGAGGGGCTTCCGTCTGCGGTACAGGTGCAGATTGGGGGCGACGCGTTGACGATTCCGTTGGTGAACAGGCAATGAACAACCGCGGAATGGTATTGATGAGTGTCTTGTGGATCGTTCTCATCATCGCGTTCATCTCACTTACTCTTGCCGCTTCTGTTCGGGTGGAAGTCGCCGTGGCGCAGAATTCATTTGATTCGGAGAGGGCCTTCTTCATGGCCAAAAGCGCCGCCGAGGTGATGTTCCAAGATTTGCAGAAGCCTGGCCTTCTTAGCGGATCTTCAATGCTTCGGGAAAATGATACTTACATTTTCCCGTTTGATTCCGGCGAGGCTCGTGCTCGCTTTGAGTCCAACGCCGGGTTGATCGATGTGAATGCGGCGTCCGACGTGCTGCTGGCTTCGATGTTTGACTCGCTAGGGTTGGACGAGCAGCTCCGAAATGAACTCGTCGATTCCATTCTCGACTGGCGCGATATTGACGACGTCCCGCATTTATACGGCGCTGAGGTCGATGACTATGGCCAGGTTGTCCTTGGTCCAGGGCGGCTGCCTCGTAACGCTCCTTTTCAAAGTGTGGATGAACTGCTCCTGGTCAAGCACATGACGCCAAAAATCTACTATGGGCATATCGAATTCGATGCGGCTACAAACTCACATCGCAGGATTCCCGGTGTTCGGGAACTCGTGACCGTCAGCTCGGAAAAAGGGCTAGTCGATGTGAACCAGGCGTCACCTGACGTTATTGCCGCCCTGCCGGCAATAAGGCGCGAGTCGGGAGCGACAATCGTGTCGCAGCGGGCTCAGAAACCCTTTGCAAATCTTCAGGACCTTGTGGCGCGAATGCCCGAATTCGCGAATAGCGAAACGCTACAGTACGTGACTACCGACATGGGACCGGCGACCAGAATCGTTTCGACCGCAACGGTTCGGCCAACCGGTGCGTCAAGAACAGTGCGCTTGGATTTCAAAACAGAACGAAAGAAGCAAATCCTCCTGTACAGTCCGCTACTTTACAAGGAAATCGAAGTCATTCAATTTGGAAGGTGGCAATATTAATGATTCTCGCGAAAAGCAGTGTCGGCGTTGAAATCGCGGGTAGGGACCTGCGCCTGGCTGTCCTGCGGAGCAGCGTTGGAAAGTTACGCCTGCTAGCGACCCATCGCATTGCCGGCTTCCTGGATCTGGATGAAGAGGGGAAAAAGAAGTCCGTCCGGACGCTTGTTCGAAATAGCAGGATTCCTGGCATGCGCGTCTATTTGACGCTGCCTCGAGAACATGGAATCGTGCGTCAGGTCGACTTGCCAAGTGAAATGGCGCAGAAGCTCGCGGAGGTCGTGAGATTACAGGTCGAAACACTCTCGCCATGGCCACTTCAGGAAATCTACTGGGACTTTGGGCAAGAGCCGCAGAAGAAAAGCCGAAAGCTGATCACAATTACGATTGCGATCGTTCCGAGGACCATTCTCGATCCATGGATTGCTTTCTTCAAATCTGTTGGCTTTCCGTTGACTGGGGCAACCTTGTCGTCGCTGGCATTCGGGCATGGAACGAACGTGCTCTGGAAGGACGACATCCCTACTATCGTCCTGCACCAGGAGCAGTCATACACCGAAGGAATTGTCGTTAATGGGAACCGCATTGCTGCGCTGACCGCTCCGGCAACAGAAGATACGTTACCGAAGCCGGTCATCGATCGTTTGTTGCCGGTAGCCAAGCTTGCTTCGGCAGAGGGCTCTCGTTTGCTCGTGTGTGGCGAAAAGCCCGATGCATCCGTTCTGGTAGATAATCCCCGTCTGCCAATCGAAAGCGCCAAACAGGAATTCACACGCGACTTTGGGGCAATCGCGACGGCATTACTGCCACTGAAGGAAAGCACGTTCAAATCAAACCTTGTACCCCTTGGGTTACGGTATCGTGAAAGCCAGTTGCGGCTCATACCGACCTATGTGCTGGGGATTCTCGCAGTCTGTATCGGCGTGGGCTTGCTGGTTCGGGCGCCCTATCAAAACACGGTCTATGCCTCCCGGTTGGATGCCGAAATCAAGAAAGTCGCTCCGCAGGTGAAAGAAGTGGCAAGCCAGGAGGCCGAGCTGAATCAGCTCTCGGGAAAGTCTCGAGCCTTAACGACGCATTTACAGAATCACGACTACAACCTGGAAGCTCTGCGTGAACTGGCACGGGTTTTACCGCCTTCGGCATTTCTTGCCAGCTACGCATATCAGGACGGGACGATCACCATCTCCGGATTCGCAAGGAGCGCCTCGGAGATTCAGAACCTGCTTGAAACGAGTTCCATGTTCAAAGGAGTGGAGTTCACCAATTCCGTGACGCGCGATGCTACTGGGAAAGACCGTTTCACAATGAAAATGATCGTCGGAGTTCGCCAATGAAGCTCGAGATTCGAGAGCGGGATCGCCGATCTGTTTTGCTACTCGTGGGAGCCGCTCTGGTTTATGCCGTTTTCTCCTTTGGCATTTTGCCGGCATATGACGCGTTGAAAGATGCTTCTTCCGATGTTGGCGTTAAGGAAGAGCAGCTGAGCAGATATCGAAGGGCCCTGGTCCGAAAGGGACATTACGCGAAGCTGCTGGAAAAGGCCCGCAAAGACGTGAGCGACGCACAGGCTCGTCTGATTCGAGGCGACAATCCCACGCTCGCAGCTGTCGAGTTGCAGACCATTGTAGAAGAAGCTGCGAAGAAGGTTGGGCTTGAGCTCAATCAGCGAAACATTTCCCCTGCCCGCAAGAAAGACGAATTCTTCAATGAGATCACGATGACGTTGGCATTTGAAGCAACACCGGGTCAAGTATCCCAGTTTCTGGAAGAGATTCGCAATGCTCCGAAATTCATAATGGTTCGCGACGCGCAGATCGCCCCGGCCCAGGTCATTCATGAGGCGCCAAAGAAAGGCGATTTCAAGAAAGTGCTCCGCGCAAGTCTGACGGTTTCAGCGGTGCTTCCGATGCCGCCCAGAAAGAGCGGGTAAAGTTGTGCGACGACTTCTAATGCTCAATTTGACTTGCGTCAACCGCCGCGCCAACTTCGGCGACCCGGGCCGATTGGACGGAAATTCCATCCCGCAACCCGTTCAGCTTTGATCGCACCGATATTGCCATACTGGAACCCAAGGCGCCACCGCCAGTACCAACGGGCCCGAAGCCGATTCTGTTCGGAACGATTTCTTTGGGAAAGGATCGATTGGCGATGGTAGGGCCCGGTAAACCTGGGAACCGGAATTATCAATCGATGAAAACGGGTGAGGTGATTGACGGTTGGACCGTGGTCGAGATTTCAGATAAATCGATCGTGATCGAAGCAAACTCAGTACGAGAGTCCGTAATCATGAATGATCCTTTAGCACAGGTCGAGCGCGATCACACGCGCACTCTTGTGAGCGCTCCCGCTCCTGTTACTTCCGTTGCCCAGCCTGCGCCAGCCACGGCAGTCACGCCGGGTGCGGCGGCGGCTCCAACCTCACAGCCCGCTACGGGGCAGGGCCAGCCCCGGCGCCGGGTGATTCAAATAACACCGTTCGGCCCTCGAGAAATAGAAGAACCGCAATGAGAATAATAGCAGTGCGTCTATGTATCGGGATCATCAGCACCGTTTTGCTGGTAACCGGCGTTCCTTCCGCCGCTCAGGAGCAGCAGCAAAGGCAAAAAATTATTATCCAAACTCCATTCGGTCCGAAGGAAGTGGATGCTCCCGCCCCCGGCACACCCGAGCCGCCTGCGCAGCAGCCCGCGCCACAACAGCCGCAGGCGGCACCGTTACCGCCTCCGGCACCGGCTTCCGTACCTGCTGCCGCACAACCCGCGCCTCAAGCGCCGGCACAGCCGCAACAGGCCGATGAAGCTGCGCCGATTTCGTTGCATCTGGACAATACCGACATCTATCAGATCATTCGCATTATCGGCGATACCCTGGGGCTCAATTACATTATCGATCCGGCCGTGAAGGGAACCGTCAACATCAACACTTCCGGCAATCTCCGGAGATCCGATCTCCTTCCGATTCTTGAGACCATCCTGAAGATCAATGGCGCGACGATGGTGAAGGTGGGAAATTTTTATCAGATCGTTCCAGCCAATACAGCCATTCGACAGCCCCTGGCGGTACAGGAACAAGTGAGCCAGGCGGCGCCGGATGATCAGATCGTGCTGCAGATCATCCGTATGAAATTCGTTGCAGCATCCGAAATGCAACGCTTGCTCACGCCTTACTTAAGTGAGGGCGCCAACATCGTTGTGCATGATGCCGGCAACATCCTGCTGCTCAGCGAAAGACGCAGCAATCTCCGGAAGCTGCTCGAGATTATCGATGTGTTCGACAGCAAAGTATTTGAGGGTGATCGCGTGCGGCTGCTGCCTGTAAAGAACAATCTCGTTCGAGATTTGATCAACGACCTGAAGACGATTTTCGCAGGTTATGGTTTTTCGGAAAGCGGCGGTGGCGCGATCCGCTTCGTGCCTTTGGAGAGGATGAACTCGATTCTGGTCATTACTGGGAATCAAACCATTTTTGCAGAAGTGGAAAGGTGGATTGACCGGCTCGATCAGCCTCTGGCGAACGCGGGCCTGAGGAATTACGTTTATAAGGTAAAAAACACAAAGGCCATCGACATCCAGGTAGTGCTGGCGAACTTGTATAGCTCACAGGTACCGCGTCCGCAAGCTCCGCCCACGACTCCGCCGCCTCAGCAGCCGCCCCCTTCACCGTTTGCGCCTGTTGCTCCTGCTCAGCCCGGGCCGACGACTCCGTCCACTCCTGCGGG
>QHXC01000729.1 GCA_003222815.1 Acidobacteriota bacterium
TTTTGGATATGCGATCACCTGAAAACTGGACGTCGAGATGACCCGCGCCGAAAAGTTGTCGTTCGACCAACCGCGGCCAAAAGGGCCCCAGGGCTCCAGTTGACGTTTACGAGTTCCCATTCCATCAGCTTCTTTCTTGTCCATTCCGCGGCCGCCTTGATTTGGGGCGAGCCGGTCAATCGAGCGCCGTAAACGTCTGTCAGGTAGCTCAGGATGTCCATGACCTGTGAGCGATTGAGCCCTTCGTCTTTGATTTTGTAGATGGCGTCGAGATCCACCTTTTCCTGCATCTGCGCAGTTATAGGAATCCCAAACAGCAACGCGAGCGCGACAGCGGTTAGTCTTACGGCTCTCATGTGGTCTTCTCCCTGCGAGGATTTCCGCGATTATAAAATGACGCAGTGCGTGTGGGCGAGAGGTAATAACATAGCCGGCTGGAGGCTTCAAGCGTGACGCGCCGCATTGCGGATAAAATCGTTGTCATTACCGGGGCTTCGAGCGGGATCGGGCGCGCAACGGCGCTGGCGTTGGCGCGGGAACGCGCGAAGCTCGTTCTCGTGGCCCGGCGCCAAAATCTGCTGGTCCAACTGGAAGAGGAAATCCGAGCAGCGGGCGGCACTGCTTGCTCGATGAGTTTGGATTTGCGCCAAAGGGCGAACGTCGAAACCATGATCCGTTCGACGCACGAACGTTTTGGGCGCATTGATGTCCTCATCAACAACGCCGGTTTCGGTTTCTGGGGCACAGTCGCACATACGCCGGCGGCGGTCGTGAGGGAAATCTTTGATCTGAATTTCGAAGCCCCCCTATTCGCCTCACAACTTGTTATTCCAATCATGAGAGCGCAGGGCAGCGGCCACATCATTAATATCTCGTCGATTGTGGGGAAGCGCTGTCTGCCCATGTCGGGCATATACTGCGCGACAAAATTCGAGCGGTATGGTCAAGTGAAAAGGAAATTCAAACCAACGGGTCATATTCAGTCCGCCGGGGAAGTGGCCGAAGCGATTGTTCGATGCATCCAGAAGCCAAAGATCGAGGTATATCCGAACCGCTCGAGCCGTTTTCTCGTGTGGGCCAACGCCATCGCGCCGGGCCTCGTGGATAAGATTGTGATCCGATATCTCCGCGATCGTCTGAATGCCGCTAAAGAAAAATAGCGAGAGAAGGCA
Source organism: Acidobacteriota bacterium (assembly GCA_003222815.1). GTDB lineage: Bacteria > Acidobacteriota > Terriglobia > 20CM-2-55-15 > 20CM-2-55-15 > 20CM-2-55-15. Next base: position 1,173 of record QHXC01000729.1, read on the forward strand.
CTACATCCGACAAGTTTCTGGCCGCCAATTGCGCGAATTACGCGAATGGGCAACAAAGAATGCGTGCCATCGGGAACTTAGTATTGGCCGCGGCCTATCGCGTAATTCGGGCAATTGGCGGCTCAGATTTGGTTGATCGCTTTTACGGTATGAAACGTGTAGCCATTATCGGTGGCGGCCTGGCGGGCCTGACCTGTGCGTATGCCTTGAAGCAGCGCGGAATGGAAGCCGTTGTTTTCGACGCATCCCCGCTGCAGGGCGGCCGCGCCCGGACCGAGCACAGGGACGGTTTCACTGTTGATGCTGGCGCGCAGTATTTGCTCGATCCTGAACTTTTCCGAAATACATTCCGTCTGATCCGGGATCTCGGGTTATCGAGCGACATCCTGCCAATCGCGCCCCATGCCGGTCAGGTGTACAAAGGGAAGATCTACCGGTATTCAGTCGCTTCTGCATTGGGATTGCTAAAGTTTAAGGGGCTGAATATTGCGGACAAGGCATTGCTGCCGCGCATGGCGTATTTGCTCGCTCGTTACAGCCCGCAGCTGGATTTTCATCATCCGGAACATGGGCTGGATTTCGATGACGAAACTGTCGCCTCATTTGCGAAGCGGGAATTGTCCCAGAACGTACTCAACTATGTGGCCGGCCCGTTGATATCAACGTTGTTCTTCTACGGTTCGGAGGAAACTTCGAAACTTCTGTATCTATTGTTGGCCCGGCACATGTACAACACGCGCATCAGCACGCTCCAAGGCGGCATCGGGCGCGTCACTGCAAGGTTATCTCAGGAAACGAGCATCGTTGCCGGGGGGCCTGTCGCCACGGTCGTGGCCGACGGGTCCTCTTACGTCATCGAAACGCAACGTTTCTCAAACGTCGTTGTGGCTGCTCCTGGCGATGCCGTGCTTGGAATTGCCGGCATGGAAGAACTGCTATCGGGGCCGCCACTATTTCATTTCATGACTACATGGATCCGACACGCGTACCAAAAGGCTGTGGGCTTCTTGCAATCACCGGCGGTGGCGAGAATGTCTCTGCGGACCGCTTGATGGAAGATCTGCAGCGCCTCTACAGAATCGAGCCGCGATTTACGAAGGCTTACAAGTGGCGTTCCGGTATGCCGAAATTTCCGCCGGGGCGGTATCGAGACATCACCGCATTCCGAAAGCGAGTACGCCGGGCGGGCCTCTTCTTTTGCGGTGATTACTTGATGGGTCCGTTCGTGGAGGCGGCGATCACGACGGGACTAGAAGCCGCAGATGCGATAAAGGTGTAAATCTATTCGGAGTTTGAACGAACCACCCCGAAGCTGTGAATTAATTGTGATAAGGCGTCTTCAAATCCGAAATCCGCAATCCCATTCCCCTATTCCTGCCTGTCTTGCCACTCTTCGTGCCAGGCCATTTGAATCGCCTCCAGCTTTTTCTCGTTGGAATTTTTGGGATCGTCGCTAAACCCTTCCAGGGTGGTGACCCACTTGTGGAGATCGGTAAAACGTACGGTGAGTGGATCAATGTCCGGAAATTTGTCGGAGAGAGCGATTGCGATATCTTCGGTGCTGGTCCAGGTCAATGATCTGTTCATTGTATTTCTCTCACGCGTTTGTCTTTAAGCGCCTTTGCGATGGCGGCGTTCATGATGAGCTCCGCCAGATGCATGGTAGCCTGGCCGAGCCGGTCGATGCCGTGACGAATGGCGTGGTGGTCCTGGGTTCTCATGACTTCGCGTAGATGTTCAGCGGCAGCGGAAATCTCAGCCTTCTCTTCAACCGGCAATTGCGCGTACTGCTCGTCGGCCAGGCCTTTTGCGGTCGCATTCAAAACGGTTTCGGCTTCATTGCGGGCTTCTATGACCTGGCGGGCTTCGATATCGGCCTCAGCATATTCGAAGGATTCCAGGATCATCTGTTCGACTTGTTCATCCGTGAGCCCATACGTCGGCTTTACCTCGATCGACTGATATTTTCCTGTTCGCTGCTCTCGTGCTGAAACGCTAAGTATGCCATCCGCATCGATCAGGAATTTCACCTCGATGCGCGGCATCCCGGCCGGCATTGGCGGAATGTCCTTCAAATCAAATTGCGCCAGGCTGCGGCAATCCTTCACCAGTTCTCGCTCGCCTTGCAGCACATGGATCTTCACGTTGGTTTGGCCTTCCACAAAAGAAGTGAACATTTCAGTTGCGCTGGCTGGAATGGTCGAGTTGCGCGGGATGATTTTGGACATCACTCCGCCCATCGTTTCGATTCCCAGGGACAGGGGCGTAACGTCCAATAGCAACATGTCCCGCTTGCTGCCCGC
>QHXC01000297.1 GCA_003222815.1 Acidobacteriota bacterium
GAACTCCACCACACTACGGTCCTGGGAGTGCCGGTGCTGGGCGACGACAACCTGCTCGCGAGCTTACATGGCCAAGGAGTGGAACATGCGTTCATCGGTTTGGGAACAGTCGGTGATTCGGCACCGCGCCGCAAGCTTTACGAGAAGGTGGTGCGAGCGGGGTTCACCGTCATTCGAGCCGTTCATCCTCAAGCGTTAATCTCTCCTTCCGCTCAAATTGGGCAGGGCGTGACCATTATGGCTGGGGCCATTATCAATGCGGCAGCAACGCTCGGCGCAAACGTCATCATCAACACCGGCGCGATCGTGGAACACGACTGCGTTATCGGCGATCATGTGCATATCGCCACCGGCGCACAGCTCGCAAGCACGGTTCGAGTCGGAGCTGGAACACATATTGGCGTGGGCGCTACGATCCGGCAATGCATTTCCATTGGCGAAAACGTGATTGTCGGCGCTGGAGCAGTTGTCATTCGTGACGTGAATGCAAATAGCGTGGTCGCTGGAGTCCCTGCGCGGGCCCTTCGTAAACGCGAGTGATCGAACGACCCTGCTACTGCGACGAGTGGAAACGCACCCAGCCGGATTACGCTATTTATCTTCCGCAGATTCCATTTGGTGAGGATGGATACAACGACCATCTGATGGTCGAATACACACCGGGTGGGGCGCCCCTGGCCATCTGGACCCAAGGCAGCCGTGAAGGCGCAAGGAATCTTCGGGTCGTTTCCTCTCGCAGCAATGACGGCGGTGAAACCTGGATAACACCGCAGGTAGTCGCAGGCGACGATGGAATTCCCGGTCTGGTCTCTTGTTTTGGATTTCCCGTCATCAGTGACCGTGGTCGTATTTACTGCTTCTACACCAAGAATCTTGGCCCAATCGACGGAGGACACTATTTCACCGGAGTGCTTCGGTCGCTTTATTCAGATGATGACGGAATCACGTGGAATTCCGGATCCGTCGACATCCATCATCGACGGCGGCAGTTCGATCATCCCGATCCGAACGTCGGTTGTAAATGTGTTGTGTGGCAAAAGCCGATTCGAGATGCGGCCGGCCGTTGGGTTGTGGGATTCACCCGGTGGAGTAGCCAGGCGGTTTTTCCAAAACCGAAGGCGGGTTTTCACCTGGATTCGTCGTCGGAAATCATGCGATTCGACAACATCAACGAAGGGCCGCTCCCTGGCGATATCCAAATTACATGGCTGCCTGACGGAGAACCGATTCGAGTTCCGTGCCCAATTGAACCCGAGTCGTATCGTGGCTACAGCCTGGGCGAAGAACCCAGCATTGTCTTATTGCCCGATTCACGGTTATTTCTCGTCATGCGGACAGTGACGGGACGCATCTGGTATAGCGTGTCTTCAGATGATGGCGCATCATGGCGAGCACCGGAGGTTTTGAAATATCGCGATGGTGGGGCAGAAATGCTGCATCCCAAAGCTCCATGTCCAATATATGGGCTCAGGGATGGGCGATTCGTGCTGTTCTTTCACAACCATGATGGTTTCAGTTATGGCGCTAATGGGCCATGGGACATGAATGCTCGCAGGCCTTTGTTTATTGCGGCTGGAGAGTTTCGTAACGGCGCCCACCAGCCAATCTGGTTCAGTTCTCCCAAACTCGTGTGTGATACCCAGGCGGTGGGTGTCGGACCTGAATCGCTGATTTGGCTCGCCATGTACTCAAGTCTCACGGAACGTGATGGTCAGCGGATATTTTGGTATCCGGACAGAAAACACTTCTTATTGGGACGCTGTATAACTGATGGGTGGCTTCAGGATATGAAGCCGCCTCACTAGAGGTCGAAGAGAAGGCGATTTATGCCGCATTACGTCGCAATGATTCCTGCCCGCCTGGGCAGCAAGCGAATCAAGAAAAAGAACCTGAGGATGCTCGGAGACAAGCCACTGATTGCCCACGTCATCGATACCGCATGCAAGTCCGGCGAATTCGATCAAGTGTATGTAAACTCCGAGGCCGTCGAACTTGAGGCCGTCGCTCAGCGATACGGCGCAAGATTCTACAGACGGCTTCCCGAATTGGCCAGTGACGATGCCACCAATGATCAATTCGCTTTAGACTTTATGAATGCAGTGCCATGTGACGTCCTCATGCAGATCAATCCGACGTCACCATTTACCGGTGTCGAGGACTTGCGGCGGGCCCGGAAGATGTTTGAGGAGGGTTATGACACTGTGCTCGCCGTGAAAGAAATGCGAGTGGAGGCCGTGCATAAAGGAGAGCCCGTTAATTGGAATCCGCTTGGCCAGATGCCTCCGTCTCAGCTTCTTGAGCCGGTTTATGTATTCAGCAATGGAATCCTCGCATGGAGAACTAGTGTTTTCCGCCGAAATATGGAACAGCGCGGTTGTGCCGTCTATGGGGGCGACGGCCGCACAGGTTATTGCATCGTTCGGGGAGACGCGACCTTGGACATCGACAATGAAGAAGACTTCATGACTGCTGAAGCCGTTCTGCAACGGATCCATCGCGCGACTGCGCCGGTACGATATTGGGAACCTGACGCGAACGCAGCAGGACATTGCGAAACTGACGTCGGATCGATCCTCCAAAAGGACGGAGTTGACGAGGTGGATCTCGAAGATGCGAATCAAGAGATCATCAACATCACGAAATTACTGGAGTCGCTTCCGAAAAATAGGTCATCGAGTAAACGGGTCATCAACTCATTATCTAACTCCGCAACTGTTATCTCCCAAATGCCTGGAGAGGGCAATCGCAGGCATTATCATTCGGACTGGGACGAGTGGTGGTTAATATTGGAGGGACAGTGGGATTGGGAAATCGAGGGACAGATACGAAGGGTATGCGCCGGCGATCTTATCTTTATCCCCAGGCACCGATGGCACAAGGTGACAGCCGCTGGGGATTGTCGCGCGATCCGGCTGGCAGTCAGCCGTGATAAGGTTGCGCACATATATTCCGACTAGGCTGCTCATCTCTGAGGTATTGCACTGATGCACCGGAGTAGCATGTTCGGCATCAAGGTGGATCTTGCGAAGAGCAGGGGGTCGTACCTTTACGATCTGAACCGGCAAGAATTTGTGCTGGACCTCTTCACCATGTTCTCCGCTCTGCCATTAGGGTACAACCATCCGATATTCGACGATGAAGCGTTCAAACACGAAATCATGCAAGCTGCCTCGGTTAAGGTTACAAACTGCGAAATGGCCACCCCGGCGGGCGATCAGTTCGCCGCCGAGTTTGCCGGACATCCGTCCATGGCTTCATTCAAATGGTTCCACTTCAGTTGTACGGGGGCCCTGGCCATTGAGGCTGCTATCAAAACCGCAATTGATTACAAACGTCCTCGAAAGCCGCGAGTGATCACTTTCAAAGAAAGCTTTCACGGAATAAACAGTTACGGAGGATTTTTGACTGACCGGTTCGGATCTGTGACGGATCGGCTTGAGGGTATGCCGGGCTTTTACTGGGGCGAACCATTAGACAATCCCGTCGTTCGGTATCGCGATGGCGAACCAGTCACCGATGCAGTTCTAACCGAGCGGATACTTGGGCAAGTGGCGGAAATTTTCAGAACGGACAAGGAAAACGTGACCGCAGTCCTTGTTGAACCGATCCAATGCACGGCAGGAGACCAGTTTTTCGATCTGAATTTTCTCAGCGGATTGCGACAGCTATGCTGGAAATTCGATGTACCTCTGATATTTGATGAAGTGCAGACCGGTTTCGGCGGAACCGGTACCATGTGGTACTTCGAGCAATGCGGATTCACTCCAGACATCGTTGCGTTTGGCAAAAAATCACAGACCTCAGGAATCATGGTGCAGGAACGTTTTGGCAAAATTTTTGAACGCCCTGTACGTCTGGAAGTGACTTGGGACGGCGACGTCATCGATATGATCAGGTGCCGGTACGTGCTCCGTGCCTATTCGCGTTACAACATTCTGGAGAATGTTCGAAGCAACGGGAGATACATCACCGAGAGATTGAAGTCGATGCCAAAACTCCGCAATTTGCGCCACGCGGGCCTGCTTATCGCCTTCGATTTCGAAGATTCGGCAACCCGCAACGAGTACGTCTTGCAACTGCGCGCGCAAACGACGATCGTCAACAGTACGCAGCGGGCGACAGTCCGGTGGCGCCCTCATCTGGCCTTCACCCGGGAGGATGCCGATGTTGCCCTGGACAGGTCTTTGAGGGCCACTGAACAATTGTCGGTTTTAAAAGGATAGACGCATGGATGAACGATGGCAGAGAGACGCTACTCAATTCTGCGTCCGCCAGGAGCGGTCGATTCGCGAAGTGGTCGCTCAGATGGACAAAACGAGAATAGGCATCGCACTGATCGTAGATGAGCATCAGAAACTGGTGGGAACCGTCACAGATGGTGATATCCGTCGGGCTACGCTCGCCAATACCGATCTGGATCAAGCGGTTTCCGAACTCTGCAAAGGAAAGGCGGGATCGAAATTTGCGAAGCCAATTACAGCGCCAATCAGCGCGGATTCCGCCACATGCCTTCATCTACTACAGGAGCACTCTATTCTGCACCTTCCACTCGTGGACGAAGCAGGCCGCGCTGCCGGGCTCGCAAAGCTTAGTGACTTTGTGCCTGACGATAATCCACGGTTAACCGCCGTGGTTATGGCTGGTGGCCTTGGGACGCGCCTCCGTCCACTGACAAATAATACGCCCAAACCGATGTTGCCGGTCGGCGACAAACCCTTGATGGAAATTACGCTTGAACGGTTCAAGGCAGCCGGCATTAGCCGCGTGAACATCATGACGCACTACAAGGCACAACAAATTACGGAGTATTTCGGCGATGGCAGTAACCACGGTGTTGAGATCAACTACGTAGCTGAGGATCGTCCGCTTGGAACTGCAGGAGGATTAGGACTTCTCGAACGTCCGGATGAGACACTTTTGGTGATTAATGGCGACATTCTCACGCAGGTCGATTTCCGAGCGATGCTGACTTTTCACCGCGAACACAAGGCGTCGCTAACGGCCGGCGTTCGTCGACACCAGGTTGAGGTTCCCTACGGAGTAATGGACTGCGATGGAGTGATGGTCCGGCGCGTTAGGGAAAAACCGATTCTGAATTTCTTTGTTAATGCGGGCATCTATCTGCTCGAACCCGTGGTCCACAGTTTCATTCCAGTCGACAAGCCATTCGATATGACTGATGTGATTGACCGGCTGATCCAGGCAGATCGTTCCGTAGTTGGTTTCCCAATTCACGAATACTGGCTTGATATAGGACAAACCATAGATTACGAACGCGCTCTCAATGACCTCAAGACTGGAAAGATGTAGCGGTGAAGATACTCGTTACGGGTGGCGCTGGATATATTGGTTCCGTACTGACGCGCCTTTTGCTGGCGCGGGGCAATGAGGTGCGTGTTCTCGACTCCCTCATCTATGGAGGTCACGCCCTGCTTGGCCTGTTTCCCGAAGATCACTTTACCTTTATCAAGGGCGACATCCGGGATGCCACCGTACTTCGGAAGGTTCTTTCCGGCACCAATGCGGTCGTCCATCTTGCCGCAATTGTAGGTGATCCCGCTTGTGCCCGCCGGCAGACCCTTGCTCGAGAGGTGAATCTCGAAGCGTCTCTTCAACTATTAAGGCTAAGCCAGGAATTAGGGATCCAGCGTTTCATCTTTGCATCGACTTGCAGCAACTATGGAAGAACGGCTGACCCGTTGGTCTATTTAACTGAGGACTCTGATCTGCGTCCGGTTTCGCTTTACGCCGAAACGAAAGTTGCAGTGGAGCGCATACTGTTAAATGAAGAGCCTGCCAACGGACTTGCAACGTGTGTTCTACGTTTCGCCACTGTGTTTGGCCTGTCACCGCGAATGCGGTTTGATCTTACGGTCAACCAATTCACAATGGAACTTCTAACGCACGGCAAACTGGTGGTTTTCGGCGAGCAGTTCTGGCGGCCATATATTCATGTTCGCGATGTTGCTGAAGCGATCTGCCTTGCATTGAATGCGCCTGTTGAAAAAACGAGAAAGCGTGTCTACAACGTTGGCGACTCGAGCCAGAATTATCAGAAAGGAAAGCTGGCCGAATTGATCCGGGCAAATTTCCCGGCAGCTAGGATTCCGGATTACCAGAACCGTTGAGGATGGTATCCGCGAAGTAGCTCAGGTGGTGCGAGAAGGTATTATCACAGACTTCAATAATCCGGCTTTTATGAACTAAGAGAAAACGAATGATTCCTTTGTGCATTCCCGAGATTCGAGGGAATGAATGGAAATATCTTAAGGCATGCCTGGACACGGGTTGGGTTTCCTCGGCTGGTCCGTTCGTGGACCGCTTCGAACGAGAGATGGCCGCCTACGTTGGTTCGCCACATTCAATTGCAACGGTCACCGGAACTGCAGGACTGCACGTGGCGTTGAAAATGATTGGCCTCCAACCCGACGAGGAAGTCATCGTTCCCGATTTGACGTTTGTTGCATCTGTAAACGCAGTCCGATATTGCCAGGCGCATCCGGTATTCATGGATGTCGACTCCCAAACCTGGCAAATGGATCCAGAAAAGTTGGAGCGTTTCCTGACGACGGAATGCGAACCGCGTGAATCACAGTGCTTCAACAAACTTTCGGGGCGCCGGGTACGTGCGGTGTTGCCGGTACATGTTTTTGGCAATGCCTGCGAAATCGATCGCATCGTTGATCTGGCAAAACAGTATGGCTTACGCGTTGTGGAAGATGCTGCCGGATCCATCGGAGTTCGCTACAAAGGACGCCATGTAGGTACATTCGGAGATGCTGGTGTTATCAGCTTCAATGGAAACAAGACCATCACCGCCGGCGGTGGAGGAATGATTTTCACCAGCGACCCTGAACGTGCAAAATACGCGCGGTACCTCACGACGCAGGCGAAAAACGAGGGACTCGAATTCTTCCATATGGAGGTCGGGTTCAACTATCGCTTGTCGAATCTGCATGCTGCCATCGGCGTTGCTCAACTGGAACTGGTGGAGGAGTTCTTGGAAAAAAAACGGTCGATCGCGAAAAGGTATAATGAGGCATTCCGAGATTTCGCCGACATCACAGTCATGCCGGCGACGCCCCATACCGAAGCGGCCTACTGGCAGTACATGTTGTTACTTGCTGCTGGCACGACAATCGAAAAACGAAAGGCTGTCCTGAAGGGATTATTCGACAATGGTGTTGCGGCGCGGCCATTCTGGCATCCCATTCATTCTCTCCCCCCTTACAAAGCGTATCAGGCTTACCAGATTGAACATTCCGTTCGTTTGTACGAGCGAGGCATCGGTTTGCCGTGCAGCGTTGGTCTGAGTTCCAACGACTTAGAGAAGGCAATCGCTACCTTCAAGAAAGTTGTCACTGCCGTCCTGAGCCAGAGTTGTGTTGGCTAGCGATCTCTACATTGTCGAAAACCTGAACTGGATCGTTTGGGTTTCTTCCGTTCTGCCACGCCAATTTCTCGACCGATTTAGAAAAGAGGGGCACACTGCGTGGTATTTTATCGACGGTTCTCCTCTGGCTGTAGCAACGGGAAAAATTGCATCGCGCCTGTTGCGTACCGACCTTCAGCGATTTACTTTCCGGCTCATCGATATTCGTGACGAAAATGGTTCCCTGATTGAGGAGAGGCTTCGCTTCGAAGACCTCTTTGTGGCTCAGGAAAAGACTCTTGCTCATCCGGCTTGGCGGCGTTTACGAATATCGCCAAGCGCCAGCTATCTCAACACATTCCTGAAAAAGGGTATCGCAAATCTGATTCGCAGAAAGGTTGTCCTGGTACAGCTTGCTGCATGGCAAATGCGAAAACAGGCCGCCGAACGTGCCATTCTGCTTACCGGAAGACAGCCATGGCTGGAAGCCGTGCGGCAATATGCTTCCGACTATCACGTCCAGGTACTGCCCGCATTTCCCCGCCTCACATTTGAAAGTTTGATTTTGGGACTTTTCAGTGGAAGGACTGTTGCGATCGGAGTCTACCTTCGAGATAAGCTGGTCCGCTTCCGAACACACAAATTTAGTGCTGTTCCACCGGAGATGACCAGTAATCCAAAGATTGCGGTCCAGCATTATGGTCATCTCAATCTGGATCGACCGGAACTGTACTCAGACCTGTTCTTTTGGCAAAACTCGTCTCTTGGCGGAAGGGACATGCTCGTATTTTTCGAAATTGCGCATGATCCCTTGAACGAGGCCAAGTTAGCAGAATTAGCAAAGCATGGAATGAACTCCGTTGCCCTTCGTCCTCAGGCATCAACACTACGCGAAACGCTCCCGTTCGAATACCGGCCACGGCTCAGAGGGCCAGAAGGCGATGTATTTTTGTTGGGCGGGAAAGCCGACGCTGAATCTGGATGGTTGATGCGACAGTGCTCATCCTATTTTGCGGTGCGAGAGTATTGGCGACAATTTTTCTTAGTGAACAGTATTAAGTTATACGTTGTCTGGTACAGACTGCACGAAAAGCAGGCTGCCGTTAACGATGCTTTGAGGAGTGTCGGCGGGATTTCAGCGATTTACGAAAGATCCGTGGAATTACATGCTTCGCCGTTGCAAGCGGCAGCAGTCGATATTGCATTCGGTTTCGGTCGTTATGGTGGAGAAGTTCATCGTCGATCCGGTTCAGATATTCTGTACTACGTCACAACCGGTTATCTAGGAGATCATCGGATCAGCCTTCTGCGTGGTCTCGCCCAAGGTCTGAAAAGGGATCTTCGCAAGAATGGTGGGGAGTACATCATCTCTTTCTTTGATGAGAATTCAGGTGACGACTCGCGATGGCATACCGGACACCAACTGCAGCGAGATAACTACGCCTTTTTGCTGGAAAAGCTGCTCGATGATCCGACGTTGGGTGTGGTATTCAAGCCCAAAGTACCGAAGACTCTTCGAAGAAGGCTCGGTCCAGTCGCGGAACTGCTTGCACGGGCTGAAGCAACGGGCCGATGTTATGTTTTCACAGGAGGAGCTCTGCAAGGCTCGTATCCACCCGCGGCTGCTGCGCTGGCTTCCGACCTGGCCATCCATGGGCATCTGTCTTCTGGTACAGCCGGCCTGGAGGCTTCTCTGGCTGGTATCCCAACTCTTTTAGTCGATCGGGAAGGCTGGCCCCAAAGTCCTTTTTACCGTCTTGGCCGTGGCCGGGTTGCTTTTACACAGTGGGACGAACTGTGGAACGCGGTCGTCGAGCATCGCAAGAAACCGGGGAATGTCGCCGGATTTGGTGATTGGTCTCCAATGTTGAACGAGCTGGATCCTTTTCGAGACGGCCGGGCGGCGAACAGAATGGGTACATACATTCAGTGGTTGTTGGAAGCGTTAAGGGCAGGCGTGAATCGAGAAAATGCCATGGCTGACGCAGCGGAACGATACTGTAAAGCCTGGGGGCACGACAAAGTCGTGCAGTTTTGTAGTAAGACAAATCATCTACATTATGCAGGCTCGCTTC
>QHXC01000418.1 GCA_003222815.1 Acidobacteriota bacterium
CTGGGTTCGCGAATCATCGCGGTCGCGGATTCCTATGACGCATTGACCACCGATCGGCCGTATCGCTCGGCTAGAACGCGGGCGCAGGCTATCGAGGAACTGCTGTCTTTCGAAAAAAGTCAATTTGATTCACGTGTGCTCGCGGCTTTTTTGGATTCAATGAAGAAATAGCACGACTCATTTCAAGGAAGAAGGAGTAAAGGCAATGATTGCCAAGAGATTCTTACTAGTTTCAGCTCTGCTGATCGCGCTAAGCATTAACGCAGCGGCGGCAACCAACATCATCGTTCAGACGACTAACGGCGCCGATATCAATTCCATCGCGGCATCGCTCGGCGGCACGGTTCTGGATTCCATGCCTGGGGGCGCATATCTCCTGAGCGTTTCTTCAATGCCGACGGGGCCGCTGCCGCAGGGTGTGCAGTCCATTGAGACCAATTCCAGTTTGATTCTCCCCAGGTTCAAAGGCGCTGTCTTGAGCACTCCTGGTGGTTCAGGCACGCTGCCATGGTATGCGAATCAGCCTGCCATGAAGTTGATCCGGACGGCCGAGGCACAGACGCGCTCGACGGGACGGGGAGTGATCATCGCGGACATCGATGCTGCTGTCGACGTTTCGCATCCCGCTCTGCGCGGGCATCTGACGACCGGCTACGACTTCATCGGGTCAGGTGGGCCCCGGACACGTACGGGCGCCACACTGGACCAATCCACGGCATCGTTCCTTGACCAATCGACGGCGTCGTTTCTGGATCAGTCGACCGCCTCGTTCCTGGATCAGTCGACCGCTTCGTTCCTGGATCAGTCGACCGCCTCGTTCCTGGATCAATCGACCGCTTCGTTCCTGGATCAATCGACCGCTTCGTTCCTGGACTCCAGCGCCGCCGGCCATGGGCACGCGACAATGGTCGCTGGAATCTTGGTTGCGATCGCGCCGGATGCGCTGATCATGCCGCTCCGCGCCTTTGATGATAGCGGGACCGGTGACGCGTTCCAGGTTGCCAAGGCGATTCGATATGCGGTGCGCAACGGCGCCCATGTCATCAATTTAAGTTTGGGACTGTCGGATCAATCCAAGACTGTGGAGGCGGCGATCGCCTTCGCAGAAGCCAACAACGTGATCGTCGTCGCGTCTGCCGGAAACAGCGACAGTGCAGCCCCGCAGTATCCAGCGGTGCTCCCTGGCGTCCTCGGTGTAGCCGCCACCGATCTGGATGACCTCAAAGCCACGTTCTCCAACTACGGCGAATCCGTTTTTGTTACAGCTCCCGGATTCAACATCATAACCGCCTATCCGGGCGGGTCCGCAGTAGCCTCCGGTACATCTTTTTCCACCGCATTTGTATCGGCCGAAGCGGCTCTCATTCGGTCGCTCACAACGAATGGAATTCAAGACGTGATCGCTGGCAGTTCGGTCAATATTGACGCGTTGAATACTTTCTACGCCGGACAACTGGGCAGCGGCCGAATCGACCTCTATGCCGCAGTGACTTCCCGATTCCAATCGACTCAGACGCCGGCATCGCGTCAGAGGGATCGGTACATCGTGATTTTCCGGCCTGGAAATTCTAAGGCGAACCGTGCGGCCGCGGCATCACGACATGGTGCTTCTCTCAGGTTCAACTACGACGTTGTGGATGCTATTGCGGTATCCGTGCCGAGTCAGGCGGTGTTGGCCCGGATGCGTCAGGATAGTGATGTGTTGGAGATTATTCCCGACCGTCCCGTTTTCGTGCTCGGTGGAGGCGCGGGTGGAAGTGTCAGTACGAGCCAGGTCACTCCGGCCGGAGTGACGAAAGTCGGCGTGCCTACAACGACGTCGAACGGCGCCGGAATAGGCGTCGCTGTCCTGGATACCGGAATTGATTTCAAGCAAACCCACCCCAATCCAAACCGTACTGCGTGAAGGTGCTCGATTCCACGGGCGCCGGATCGGACTCCAGCATCATTGCCGGACTGGACTGGATCTACACCAACGCGAATCTGGTAACACCGACGATTCGAGTGGCAAACATGAGTTTCGGCCGGAACGGCACGATTACCGACAACTCCGCATATCGGACTGCGGTCCAGCGGCTCTACAACATGGGTGTCTTGATGGTTGTCGCCGCCGGCAACGACCGGACGAAGGAAGTCTCGCAAATCGTGCCTGCGGCGTACCCTGAAGTGATCAGTGTGGCCAGTACGACGGCCATCGATGGCACGAACGCTTGCAAGACCTATGCGTCCAAAATCTACGCGGATACAGCGTCCTACTTCACGACGGATGGCCGCTTCGATCCGACGACCAGAGTCGGCGTGACGGTGTCGGCGCCTGGCGAGGACAAGGAAGATCTCAACTCTTCATGCGCCGCAGTTCCGCTCGGCATTCTGTCTCTGAAGCTTGGCGGGGGAACGATTCGGTACTATGGAACGAGTATGGCCGCCCCGCATATTGCCGGTGTTGTCGCCCGTATGATGCAAGCCGGACAGTCGGGTGTCGAGAACATCCGCACACAGCTTCGCTCCACCGCACAGAAGGTGGGGACCGCTCCATTGAATTCGGTCATCACCGGCTATACCTTTGACGGAGAACGCGAAGGGGTCGCCAAGGCCCCATAGGTAACTCAGGAGCGGCAAAAGAAAACGCGGGCTAAAGCCCGCGGCTACATTCAGGCTTCCACATGATCCTTGAGTGTAGTCGCGGGCTTTAGCCCGCGTTTTCTTTTACTTCGTATCTTCCAATAACTTCATGACGCGATCCCGCACCGGGTTCGGTTTCGCCTCCGCGACATACAACCGAAGTTCGTGAACAGCGGACAGTGGTTTCCCCTGGCGCAAATCGATCTTTCCGAGCAACAGATGCACATCGGCAACACGATGTGGATGTTGATGAGCCTGGAGACACAGTTGCGCGGCCTCCTCAAGGCGACCCTGTTCGAAACGGATCAGGGCCAAACCGTAATATCCGTCACCTTCGGACGGACTCCGTCGGATTGCCTTTGTCAGGACTTCCTCAGCTTCCGGCATCCTGCCTTGGCGAGAATAGAGATCGGCCAGGTTAAGCGCCGGATATACGGAAGAACTCCGAGACACCGCCTGTTTGAACGCCTCTTCGGCAAGTTTCAGGTCTTTTAGAACAACGTAACAATTGCCCATGGCATCGCGTGCATCGGCGTATGCCCCAAAGATTTCTATTGCCTTACGAAGGTGCTCGAGCGCACCTGGACAGTCGTCTCTACGAAGCTTCTTTTGAGCGCTCTTGAATTGACGCCGGGCCGAACCGGGAATTTGATATTCAGCTACTGCACGGAAACGCTAACGGATAACGTATCACCGTCTCGACCTCATGTCGCTCGATGTACCACAGGCGGCGGGGATGTAACACTTGAGCGTGTAATCCATGACCATTCGGTCGGCATTGAATCGCCAACCCAACGTTCGGATGGTTCGTTTCATGCGCTTAATCCAACCACGCGGCAGGCCATCATGGTCGCGATCATAGTAAAGTGGAATCACCTTTTCTCGGAGAACGCGATATAAGTCATCGGCGTCTCGAAGATCGTGAAGCTCGGTATTGGAGTGCGTTCTGCCATTACCGATCGCAAAGCCGTTCAGTCCGTCGTAAGCTTCGGCCCACCATCCGTCCAAAATCGAAAGGTTGAGACCACCATTCAAGACGACTTTTTGACCACTAGTGCCAGATGCCTCCAGCGGCCTGCGGGGATTGTTCAGCCACACATCGACGCCCTGTACGAGATGACGTCCGACGTTGATGTCGTAATCCTCGAGGAACACAAACTTGTCGGCGAACTGCGGGTTGCGCATCAACTGTGAAACCTCTTGCAACATCCGCTTACCCGGCTCATCGAGCGGGTGCGCTTTACCGGCAAAGACGAATTGCACCGGACTCTTCGGGTCATTGACCATCGAGGCCAGCTTCTCAATATCCACCAGGATCAAATCGGCCCTTTTGTAAGTAGCAAACCGGCGGGCAAATCCGATGGTCAACACATCCGGACTGAGCACGCGGCCAAGTCTTTGCAGCGTTTCCTGCGGCTCGCCTCGGCGCTTCCCCTGTTCCACTGCGCGGCCTCGCACAAATTCGAGAAGCTGCAATTTCAGGCTCAGATGCGTCTCCCAGAGCTCGGCATCGTCGAGGCTTTCAATTCCCTCCCAGATTCCGGCGTCACCCGTGCGCTCGCGCCAACCGGTGCCGAAATGGCGGTCGTAGAGACGGGCCATTTGAGGCGCCAACCAGGAAGGCACATGCACGCCATTTGTAATGTGTCCGATGGGGACCACGTCCTCGGGCTTGCCGGGATACAGCGCTGTCCACATCGAGCGGCTGACCTCGCCGTGCAGAGCCGAGACGGCATTCGCGCGCCGTGACAATTTTAAACCCAAGACGGTCATACAAAACTCCTCATGGGGGTTGCTCGGATTCTCACGTCCGAAAGCCATCAGTCTTTCCTGGGAGAGGCCGAGCAACACGCGCAGAGGTCCAAGATGCTCCTCGATGAGATGAGCGTTGAACCGATCGTGGCCGGCGGGCACCGGTGTGTGCGTGGTGAAGACCACTTCCCGCGAGACGCGGGCGGCTGCAGCGTCAAAGCTCAATCCTTCGTCTTGCATGCGGGTGTGAATCGCTTCGAGCACCGCAAATCCACTGTGTCCTTCGTTGAGGTGAAGCACACCGGGGGTGACGCCCATGGCTCTCAAAGCGCGGAACCCTCCGACGCCAAGCAGCAACTCCTGACGGATCCGGACGCGTCCATCTCCACCATATAACCGCGAAGTGAGTTCGCGATCCTCGCGATCGTTGCCTTCGACGTTCGAGTCGAGGAGAAGCAGATCGCATCGTCCAACCTGGACTCGCCACACTCTTGCCTGAATCGAGCCGCCGCGCGTCTCGATCTGAATAGTGACCGGTTCGCCCCTCGTTCCTATAGCCGGTTCCATCGGCAACTGATTGATATCGGTCTCGAGATATTCTTCCTGCTGCCAGCCATTCCAATCCAGCCGCTGCCGGAAATATCCCTGACCATAAAACAAACCGATACCCACCAGAGGAATATCCAGATCGGAAGCACTCTTGATGTGATCCCCAGCCAGGACACCCAATCCCCCGGAATATATGGGAATCGACTCATGCAAGCCGAATTCAGCCGAGAAGTACGCCACGGGGCGAGGCCGCAAAATGCCCGCATGGGTCGCGCCCCAGGTCCGGTCGGCCTCCAGGTACTCGCGCTGCCGGCGATAGGCGTAGTTGATCCGGCTGTGCAGGACAAGTTCGGCGACCCGGCGGTCGATCCCCTGCAGCGGGATCTCACCAAGCAGCGAAATGGGATTGTGATTGAGCTGCTTCCAACGAACCGGATCGAGATCGCGGAGCAGACTCGTGGAATCGTTGTCCCAACTCCACCACAGATTGCGCGCGAGCGACCACAGCCGCTCTTGTGCGGGAGCGATAAAGCGGTCTAGCGTGCGAGCTTCGCTTACCACGGCAGCAACCTGGGACGCCGCCTCAATCAGCATGCGGACCTCGTTCTCCCGAAAGACGCGGGGATCGACCGTTTGAACGACGAGAACACCCTGGAGAACGCCTCGATCAATGAGCGGAACACCGAGGAAAGATTGGTAAGCATCCTCGCCGGCCTCACTGAAATATTTAAAGCGCGGATGATTCCTGACTTGTTCAACGGCAACCGGACGAACCTGCTCGGCAACGAGTCCCGCGAGACCCTCATGGAGTGACATGCGCAGAGTGCCAACACATTCATGGCGAAGTCCAAGCGTCGCCGCCAGGACAAGGTTGGCTCGATCGGGCTCCAACAAGTACGCCGAACACACATTAGTTTGGAAACGCCTGGCGATCAACGCGACGACGTGCATCAGCGTGTCGGCGGGTTTTCCGGCCTCCTTCGCCAGTTCCGCAATTTCTTCCAGAGTCAAAACATGACTGCTGTCACGGTCGTGCGTGGTTTTGCTCATGATGCCGGTAACTCCTCCGAACGGGCCGCCAATTCGCTTTGACCTGAAGAATTCACGTTGGAAACAAAAAAAACGCCTCGAAATGCCGCTCCAGGCGGTTTCCGGGACGTCTTCGTCGTCGTTCGAACGCTGACAGCGGTATCAGCGTCGATCGGTATTGCTTTGTACCCTTTGAGTTTTCTAAACTACCGCTCGACCGCTGTCAAGCGGTTTTCCCGGCTGTGCTTTTTCGTTACCGTGTTAAATGCCGGTACTTGATCCGGTGGGGCTGATCGGCGGCAGAGCCGAGGCGGGCACGGCGGTCGGCTTCGTAGTCGGAGTAATTACCTTCGAACCAGACCACTCGGCTGTCGCCTTCAAAGGCGAGAATGTGCGTGGCTACTCGATCCAGGAACCAGCGGTCGTGACTGATCACAACGGCGCAGCCCGCAAAATGTTCCAGCGCTTCTTCGAGAGCGCGAAGCGTGTTTACGTCGAGGTCGTTTGTCGGTTCGTCCAGCAACAGAACGTTCGCTCCCTGCTTCAGCATCTTGGCAAGATGCACCCGGTTCCTCTCCCCGCCCGACAGAGTTCCGACTTTCTTCTGCTGATCTGTTCCCGAAAAATTGAACCGCGCAACGAAGGCCCGCGAATTGACTTGCCGTGAGCCGAGTTCAACCGTATCCAAACCGTCGGAGATTTCCTCCCAGACGGTCTTGTTCGCACTGAGCACGCGGCTTTGGTCCACGTAGGCCAGCTTCACGGTCTCGCCAAGGCGGATGGATCCTCCATCCGGCTGCTCCTGCCGGGTGACTAGCCGGAATAACGTCGTCTTGCCCGCGCCGTTTGGTCCAATGACTCCAACAATTCCGCCTGGAGGCAAACGAAAGTTCAGATCCTCAAACAAGAGCCGATCGCCATATGCCTTTTTCAGGGCGTCCGCCTCAATCACGACTTGACCCAGCCGAGATCCAGGCGGAATGTAAATCTCCAGATCCTGCGCGCACTTTTCGCTCTCCTGACTCAACAGTGCCTCGTATGAATGGATGCGCGCCTTTCCCTTGGCGTGCCTTCCTTTCGGCGACATTTGGATCCATTCCAACTCCCGCTGAAGCGTTTTCTGACGCTCGGTCTGGGTCTTCTCTTCCTGCTGCAGCCGCACCCGTTTTTGTTCGAGCCACGAAGAATAATTCCCTTCCCACGGAATCCCATGTCCGCGATCCAATTCCAGGATCCATCCCGCGACGTTGTCGAGGAAGTAGCGATCATGAGTGACGGCAATTACGGTGCCAGCGTACTGCTGGATATGGTGTTCGAGCCAGGCAACGGATTCGGCGTCGAGATGATTCGTGGGCTCATCCAAAAGAAGGATGTCGGGTTTTTGCAACAAAAGACGGCAAAGGGCGACGCGGCGCTTTTCTCCGCCGGATAAGATGCCCACCAAGGTGTCCGGCGGAGGACAGCGAAGCGCATCCATGGCCATCTCGAGCCGGGAGTCCAGATCCCAGGCTTCGCAGGCGTCGACTTGCTCCTGGACCTTACCCTGGCGCTCGAGCAAGGCGGACATCTCGTCATCGGGCATCGGTTCGGCGAATTTCGCGTTGATCTGGTCGAACTCCCGCAGAAGATCGACAATCGGCTGCACTCCTTGCTCGACAATCTCACGGACGGTTTTGGCCGGATCGAGTTGGGGTTCCTGTTCGAGATATCCTATCGTGTAGCCTGGCGAGACCGCAGTTTTGCCTTGAAAGTCCTCATCCACGCCGGCAAGGATGCGCAGCAGCGAACTTTTTCCCGAGCCATTCAGACCGATGACACCAATCTTCGCGCCGTAGAAATAGGACAGATAGATGTCTTTGAGGACAGCCTTCTTGTCGTAGTACTTGCTTACTCCAATCATGGAGTAGATGACTTTGTTTGGAACTGTACTCATCAGAACGGGACTGAACTACCCGGGGGTCGAGAAACTCGCCAGCGCTTCCTGCTCGGACTCGTGCACATCGAAAACAGTGTACAGTTTGGTGAACTGGAGCAAGTCCGTGACCTGCCGGCCGGGGTTGCTGAGCTTCATTTGACCCCATGTTTTCCGCTCTTTGCTCTCACACTGCGGGCAGGGATCCCAGTTTCCATCTTCATCTTTGAAAACCGTCGCGCCACAGGACGTGCAGATTGTCTGCGTCACGGTGCCGATGGCCATGATCAACTCGCCGAGACCGCTGCTATCGATGTAAGAAACATCTTTCAAATTGAGAAGGATCTTATGGTGCCCGTTCGCGACTTCATCGCGGATCGCCTGCCGGAAAGCCGCGACCGCGTCACCGGCAGTAATCCTTCCGGCAAGATCTACAATAAAGACTCCATCCGCCCTTCTTGTTGATAATTTGAAATCCATACTCTCCTCCCGAAATGGGGACGTAGCCCTATGTCCCCATTTTCCGGCTGACTTCCGGCACCCACTCGATAATCGCTTTCAATATCGTATCCGGATCAACGCGCTCCGCCTCGCCTTCAAAATTCAAAATAACCCGATGCCGGAGCGCCGGTAAGACGACGTGCCGTATATCTTTATATGCGACTTCCGTACAGCCGCTAAGCAGCGCTCGGACTTTGCCGCCGATGATCAGTGCTTGAGCGCCTCGCGGGCTGGCGCCGTATCGCAGGTATTTCTTTGTTTGCTCGTGAGCGAGCGGTGTGGTCGGCTGGGTGGCCATGATGATGCGGATCGCGTAATCCTGAACGGCATCCGAAATAGGAACGGCCAACGCGACTTCTCGAAGCTGCAGGATCTTCTCGCCATCCCAGACGCGTTCGACCTTCGGCTCCTCAAGGTACGTTGTGCGGTCCAGAATCGTGTGTATATCGTCCACACCGGGAAAGTCCATCCGCAGCTTCAGAAAAAACCGGTCAAGCTGTGCTTCCGGCAGTGGATACGTGGCTTCGAGTTCCAGCGGGTTGAGAGTAGCCAGGACAACAAACGGGTGCTCCAACTGGTACGTCTGCTTACCCACCGTCACCGTCTTTTCCTGCATCGCTTCCAAAAGCGCAGACTGCGTTTTCGGCGTCGCGCGGTTGATTTCGTCTGCAAGAATGATATTGGCGAAAATCGGACCTGGCTGAAAGTCCAGAAACTTGTCGCCATGCTCGTTTTCCTGAACTACATTGGTTCCGACGATGTCGGCCGGCATCAAGTCCGGAGTGAATTGAATTCGAGATGACCGGAGATGGAGCGCATCGCTGAGAGTCTGGACCAGTTTGGTTTTGCCGAGTCCGGGCACTCCCTCGAGCAAGACGTGGCCTTTGCCAAGAATGGTCATCAAGATATCGTCGATGAGATCGGAATACCCGACGATAATCTTCGAAATCTCGTTGTGCACACGCCGAAAGTCCGCCTGAAACGAGTCTATCTGACGCTCAAGATCGGATACAGGGTTGCTCATCGGACGAAGGTTATCTCATTCAGTGGAACTCAAGCCAGCAGGAATTATGGGGACAGAGACCGAATTCTGAAGTTCAAGAATTCGGTCTCTGTCCCCATAATTCCGTTCATTAAATGTAAACTGGAATCGTGATCGTCTTCGGACACCGCGGCGCGCCGGGTTATCCCCGATACGGTGAAAACACAATCTCGTCATTTAATAAGGCCCTTCGGAGCGGTGCAGACGGGCTAGAATTCGACGTGCGCCGATGCCGGGATGGAAGAATCGTGGTGATACACGATGAGACCATCGACCGCACAACCAACGGAAAAGGGCGCGTTGCGGATCTCTCATACGAGGAATTGAGGCGGTTCGATGCCGGCTTCGGCGAACCAATTCCGCTGTTATCGGATGTCCTTGATGTGTTCGGCGCCAAGTGTTTGCTCAATATCGAAATCAAGGAACGGGAAATTGTAGACGGAGTCCGAAAGCTTGTTCTCGAAAAGCGTCTCGAAAAGCACGTGATCGTTTCAGACTTCGAATGGCGGGAGCTGGCGACGCTGACTCCGGAAATCCCGATCGCCCTGCTCAGCTCGAAATTGGAAAATCTCATTCCTGCAGCGCGGCAGATGGGCGCCACAGCCATTCATCCTCGCAGAGACCTGGTGACGGCGAGCCTTATTGCTGCAGCGCGCCAGGCTAAACTGCGAGTCCACATCTGGACCGTGAACGGACTGGATGAAATCTCGCGCTCTCGAAGACTCGGCGTTGATGGAATCTTCACGGACTTTCCTGAACGATGTTCGACGTCTGCATCATAGGAGCCGGTGGCATTGTCGGCTGCGCGATTGTCCGGGAGTTGGCGCAACAGGGGTTCTCCGTAGCAGGCATCGAGAAGCACGAAACCGCCTGTCAGGAGACATCCGGCCTGAACAGCCGCGTGGTCCATTCGGGGTTTCACGAAATCTTTGGAACACTCAAATCCGCGCTTGCCTGCGAAGGTAGCGGGCTCCTCATCCGATATGCCGAGGAACGCAGCATCCGGCTTCTCAGAACCGGAATGCTCATTGCGATTCCTCACGGAAGCATCCGTGCGGGTTTGTGGAAGGAAGCGGATGCGCTGTGGAGATTGTGGAGACAAGGCCGTCGACAAAACATTCCATTTCGATTCGTTCTTACCCCGGACGGCATTCGCAGATTGGCGCCGATCCAGGCGCTCGGCGGGATTTATATCCCTTCGGTGTGTGTGATCGATTTGGAGCAATTCGTAAGTTCGCTGGAAGCCGATGCAATAGCTGCCGGCGCACAATTCCTCTATAACAGCGAAGTCACCGGCATTGCCGCCGAAGCATCCACGTTCCGCGTGATTACTTCCTCAGGAGAGTTGCGATCGCGGATCCTTGTCAATTCGGCCGGACTTCATGCCCATGAGATATCGGTTATGGCGGGCGGCCCGAAGTACGAAATCGAATTTATTCGAGGTGATTATTATGAACTCGCCGGCGGAGTAAAGCGATGGAACGTCCGAACGCTGGTCTATCCGGCCACGCCTCCTCGGTCTCCCACAAAGGGTATTCACTTCGGCCCTCGCACCGACGGGCGGCTGTTTCTCGGCCCGAGCGCCTCGCCAAAAACGGAAACAGCGCCAAAAGAGCTTTTCCTTGAAGCGGGCCGGAAATTCATTTCAAGTATTCGGGAGAGCGATCTGGAGTGGGCCTACGCCGGGATCCGTCCCAAACGTGTGTCCGTCGACGGAAGGTCTGATTTTACGATCGGCCTGGATCGAACCATACCTCCGCTGATTAACCTCATCGGCATCGACTCCCCAGGGCTTTCTGCCAGTATGGCCATTGCCCGGTACGTCGGCCAAATGGTTCAAAAAATTCCCTAATTCGGTTATGCGGAGGCTTCGACAGATTTCCTGGCCTGGTGTACCGCCTCGAGCTCGTTTTCGAAGATTTCGAAGATGGTGTTGAGCCGGGTTATTTCGAATAATCTTTGGACTCGTTTCGTCGGGTTCAGGAGCGTCAAATGACCACGCCTGTTTTTGACTGAAACCCAGATCGAAACCAGTTGCCCCAATCCCGAGCTGTCAATGTACTCCACACCGGCAAGATTCACGACGAAACGCCGATTGCCGTCATTTAAGAATCCGTTCATCTTGTCGCGTAGCGGCAAATCCAGGATCCATAACCTGCCAAACAGATCCAGGACTACTACTTCGGAGATGACACGTATCGTTATGACCAGAGCCATATCTTGCTCCATGGGAGTAAGGGCCAGATTCTACAACGAAATGTCATATTTCTGTAGTCTAGCCTGAGCTGAAAAACTTTTCATTTTGCCGGCAGATGTCCCTTGTGTATAAAAGGTTTTGAAGGATGCACCCCCCGGTCAAGGAGGACACATCGGATGGACCCGATCAACCTGAACGAGGGATCGAACCGACGTCAGATCGAGGAACTGGAGCCGAAGCTAGCACTCAATCGCGGCGAGACAGTTCTCCCGTTGGGGCATTTGTACATCCCTGATGGCATCCACCGCGGGAACCCGTTATCAACACCGCCTAAATCTCGTCATCGGAATCGGATGGAGGTCAATATGCCTGTTTTTTCGGATGGGAGTGTCGACGCGAAGGAACGTGGTCTGTTTGATTGTTCGGACGCTCCGTTTGTCGTGCGCTGTCAATGTGGGCGAATTTGGAAGGTGACGGTAGAAAGCGGTGCCGCTGGTCAACCGGAATGCGCACCCTGCTCCTGTGGAGTTGAGCTCGTGGCATCGAACGGCGCTACTGGGTTCAACCTCTCGTTGGTCGCTGACCCCTCCTGATCGGCCGCATCTGTTGCGGGCACCCTGGCGCAAAGGGGCAGGCACGTCTCTAAGTACACCGTAGAAAGTAGTCCGACTCCCACATCTATCGAATCCGCGGCCGGCCGCGGTTTCGTGTCGTTCCAGAATCTTAGTGGTACAATTCCGGCACTATGGACGGATCAGCGAACCATTTCACTCGGCGCGAATTCATCAGAGCAGCTCTGGCAGGGCCTGCACTTTCCGGATCGGGAACCTCGCAGAACACCGCTCAGCCGCAGCGTCCGAACGTCATATTCATCTTGGCCGACGACCTCGGCTATGGCGATCTGAGCTGCTACGGGCGTCCCGACTACAAGACCCCGATGCTGGATAACCTGGCCAGGCAAGGTGTGAAATTTACGGACGCCTATGCGGCGGCGCCCGTATGCACGCCCACGCGGACAGCGTTCATCACGGGACGCTATCCCCACAGACTGCCGGTCGGACTCGAAGAGCCCCTCCAGGATGCGAACATGCAGCTCGGTATTCCGCCGGAACATCCGACAGTCGCGTCATTGCTGAAAGCGAACGGCTACGAAACCGCGTTGATCGGTAAGTGGCATCTGGGCAACTTGCGGGAATTCGGCCCAAATCGCCATGGATTCGACGAATTCTTTGGAATCAATGGAAGCTCTGCCGACTACTTTACTCATAACAACACTGCCGGACGGTTCGATCTGTACGAAAACCTGGAGCCATCCAAAGAAGAAGGTTACCTCACCGACTTGTTCACGAATCGTGCGGTTGGTTACATCAGCCGGAAGCGCGCCCGCCCGTTTTATCTGAGCCTTCACTACAACGCGCCTCACTGGCCATGGGAAGGACCGAATGACAAGGCGATCGACCACGATCACCGGCCCATCGAAGTTCGCCGGAACCCTGGCAGCTATGCATCTACGGACGGAGGAACGCTCGGCACGTATGCGGAGATGGTGAAGAGCATGGATGCCGGTATCGGGCGAGTCATGAAAGCACTTGAGACCGCCAAACTGGAGCGGAATACTCTCGTGATTTTCACCAGTGATAACGGTGGCGAGAGATATTCCTTCAACTGGCCGTTTTCATACCAGAAGATGAATCTTTGGGAAGGCGGTATTCGCATACCGGGCATCGTTCGCTGGCCTGGTGTGGTTCCTGTTGGAAAGCTGATGGGTCAGGTCGCAACCACCATGGATTGGACCGCCACAATTCTCGGAGTCACTGGGAGCAAACCGCACCCCGCCTATCCACTCGACGGTGAAGACCTGACGCCGGTCCTGACCGGTACTCGCTCACCATACGATCGAACCCTCTTCTGGAGAATCACGATTCAGGATGCCGCTCGAATGGGGAAGTGGAAATATCTGCGGGAAAATGGAAATGAACATCTGTTTGACCTCTCCGCCGACCCAGGCGAAAAGACAGAACTCAAGCGAAAATTTCCCGAAGTGTTCGAGAAGATCCAAGGCGAATATCAGAACTGGAATTCCCAAATGCTGCCCAACCCGAGAAAATCCTGATGACTGGAAGCAAATGGATTACGCGAAGCAATGTCAAAGTCGATCGCGTCGCATGCCCATGGTTGATCCGCCGTTTCATTGATCCGGCCGCGGAATTTATCTTTGTGCCCGAGGATCAGGTGCTCCAAAGGGCCAAAGAAGAAAATGCCACTCCGTTCGATGCCCCGAGCCTCTCCGAAGTGAAATTGAATCATCGCGGCGATCGATGCACGTTTGAAGCTCTCATCGAGGACTTCAAATTGAGCGATCCCGTACTCCACAGACTCGCAATGATTGTCCGGGCTGCCGACGTGAAAGGCCAGGAGCATGTGGCTCCGGAAGGGCTGGGTTTGCGAGCCATTGCCGAAGGATTTTCTAAGCTCGAAATCTCCGACCATGAGCGGCTCAAGCTGGGGTTTCCCATCTACGACGCGCTGTATCGGTACGCCGCGATCAACGCGGGCTGAAGCCCGCGACTACATGGACACATTTCACCGTGCATGTACTCGCGGGCTTTAGCCAGTCTTAAGCAGGCTCCGTTCTCAGGACTTCTTCTTCGATGGCGCTTTTTGCGTCTTGCCGGCCGGTTCAGCCGATTTCCCCGAAGTGGCCGCGGACTGCTTGGCGATTACCAGACCAACGATCTTTTCGTAAGTCGCCTGCGGAACGATGTTCTTGCGCGTGAGATCGGTTTTCACGCGGTATGGCCGGTTATCGATGATCTTCTGTGCGTAAGCATCACCAATGCCCGGCAGCGTCATCAATTCCTGCTTGCTGGCTGAATTCAAATCGACGAGATCCGGCTTGGATTTGGTCGGCGCTGGCGCCGTTGTCGGCGGCGTGCTCTTTCCAGCGTTCTTGTTCTGAGCCACGACGGGGGCTGCCAGCACAAGAATGGAAACTGCAAAAACAAGGAATCTAAGGAAGCGTTTAGGGTTCATATTGAGCTCCTTTCCGAAAGTGGGAAATAATAGTTGATTTAAGTTATCAAGTTAGTCTATAACTAGTCCGATCACGGTAATGTCTCTGGAATCAATGAAGTTCTTACTCCGATCAAAATGGTCCGGTATATGTTGCTGTTGTTGTAACCGGTACGTGTCGCCATCGGGCTAATTGTAACGCACAGTCCCGTTGGCTGGCGACCCGCTATTCGAAGCGGGTCTTTTTTGGTCTGGGAAAGGAGCATCGGTGAGCACGCAGTCGTTATATCCGTTGGTCGGTTTGAGCGTTGGTCTCATTGTTGGTCTCACTGGTGTGGGTGGGGGTTCGCTCATGACGCCGATTCTGGTTTTTGTGTTCAAGGTTCCGATCGAACTTGCCGTCGGTACGGATCTGCTGTTCGCGTCTCTGACCAAGATTGCAGGCGTCACGGCACACGGCGCTCGGGGTAATGTCGATTTGCATAATGTCGGCACGCCCGCGTCGGGCAGCCTGCCGGCATCGATCGCCACGGTCATTGGCCTGGGCTACCTCAAGGCCAGTAGCAAACCTCTGGATGGTCTCGTTCTTCCGGTGCTCGGATTTTCGCTGGTCGCAACCGCCGCGGCCGTTCTCATGCGCCGGCGGATTCTTGCGGCGGGCAACGGCCGCTACGCTCTGAGTGAGGCAGGCTCGACTCGGATAACTGTACTGGTGGGCATCGTTCTGGGCGTTCTAGTCACAATGACGTCCGTTGGAGCCGGAGCGATTGGCGTCGCTGCACTTATGTTGCTCTATCCAGCTCTTCGCCCGGCAGCCGTGGTCGGAACGGATCTCGCCCATGCGATCCCGCTCGTGACCA
Source organism: Acidobacteriota bacterium (assembly GCA_003222815.1). GTDB lineage: Bacteria > Acidobacteriota > Terriglobia > 20CM-2-55-15 > 20CM-2-55-15 > 20CM-2-55-15. The sequence continues at coordinate 15,477 of QHXC01000418.1, forward strand.
TAGCTGGGCTGGGACACTTGCAACTCGGCAATGTGGATTATCGCCTTCTGCTCGGCCTGCTAGCCGGATCGATTCCAGGCATCTACGTCGGAAGCACCATAAGCGCCAGGCTCCCTGAGGTTCTGATGCGCCGGATTCTGGCGTGCGTTCTGCTCGTGATGGGTATCGCCTGCGTGGTTGGAGGTTAGAGGTCCGGATGGACGTCGCAGAGAAGACCCGGGATTTGATCTCTCGACTGCAGAAACTGGAATCGACTCATTCACCTTCGGCCTTTGCTTGCAGTTTCGGCGCCGAGGACATGGTTTTGCTGGATGTCATTGCGAAGCACGTCCACCGGATCGAGGTGTTCACCCTCGATACAGGCCGGCTTCCCGAAGAAACTCACGCATTGGTGGATACCGTGCGCGAAAGGTATTCGATACCGATCCGGATCTACTTTCCCGACACCGCGGCGGTTGAAGCCTGGGTCGAGCAAAACGGGCCGAACGGCTTTTACCGCAGCATGGCGCAACGTCTGCAGTGCTGCCACATCCGAAAGGTTCAACCACTCCAAAAAGCGCTTGCCGGAAAGAAAAGCTGGGTTACCGGTCTGAGGCGAGAACAGTCCGCCTCGCGTCAGAATTTGGAAATCGAGGCATGGGATGAATCCAACGATCTGGTCAAATTGAACCCGCTATTGGAATGGGCCGCCGAAGAAGTGTGGGCCTACTTAAAGACGCACGACGTTCCTTACAACGCCTTGCACGATCGGGGTTATGCCAGTATCGGTTGCGCTCCATGCACAAGGGCGGTCGCTCCCGGCGAGGACGGCCGCGCCGGGCGCTGGTGGTGGGAGCAAGCCAGCCAGAAAGAGTGCGGTCTGCATCCTCACCAGAAAGTGGCTGTATGACCAAAGAATGGACGCACCTTCGCGAGCTTGAGAGCGAATCTATTTACATATTTCGCGAAACGGTCGCTCAGTTTCGCAATCCGGTGCTGCTGTATTCCATTGGAAAAGACTCGAGCGTGCTCGTTCATCTGGCGCGCAAGGCGTTCTATCCTGGTCCGCTGCCATTTCCGCTTCTCCATGTCGACACGGGTTACAAGTTCCCCGAGATGATCAAATTTCGGGATGAATTCACGAAATCCATCGGTGCGCGCCTCATTGTCCACCGGAATGAAGATGCCATTGCCGCCGGGGCGCATCCATTAAAACTGGGCGTCGCGCGTTGCTGCGGCCAGTTGAAAACGGCCGCGTTGCTGCATGCGCTGGACAAATACCAATTCGATGCGGCCATCGGGGGCGCCAGGCGCGAGGAAGAGCGGTCGAGGGCAAAAGAACGCGTGTTCTCGCTGAGAGATGCCTTCGGACAATGGGATCCGCGCCGGCAGCGGCCCGAACTGTGGTCACTCTACAGCGGCGCGATTACCGAAGGCGAAACGATGCGCGTCTTCCCACTTTCGAACTGGACCGAAGGCGACATCTGGCAGTACATCCTCCAGGAACAGATTCCAGTCGTTCCTTTGTATTTCGCGAAGGAGCGGCTTGTCGTCCGCCGCAACGGAACGCTGATTCCGGCTGACGAAGCCAAACACCTTAAGGAAGGCGAGCAGCCGGAATTGCTTTCGGTGCGTTTTCGGACGTTGGGCTGCATACCTTGCACGGGCGCCGTTGGATCGTGTGCGACAACTCTCGAGAGCATCGTCGCCGAAGCGGGCGCCGCCAAGACCAGCGAGCGTTCGACACGGATTATCGATCATGGCTCGAACACCATGGAGGACAAGAAGCGGGAAGGGTACTTTTGAGCATTAATGTTTTACGCTTTACAACGGCCGGCAATGTCGATGACGGAAAATCAACGCTGATCGGCCGCCTGCTGGTCGAAACGCAAGGCGCATTTGAAGATCAGATCGAAGGAGCCCGCCGCGAAAACGAGCGACGCGGCGGCCATGGTATTGACTTCTCTCTCCTGACCGACGGCTTAAGGGCGGAGCGCGAGCAAGGTATTACGATCGACGTCGCCTACCGGTACTTCGCTACCCCTAAACGGAAATTCATCATCGCGGATGCGCCCGGTCACGAGCAGTACACCCGAAATCTCGTGACGAGCGCAAGCACGAGCGACCTGGCCGTCATTCTCATCGACGCCCGTAATGGAATGATGACGCAGTCGCGACGCCATGCATTCATTGCCCATCTGCTCGGCATTCGTCATTTCGTCGTCGCAATCAACAAGATGGATCTCATGGATTACCGGAAAGACGCCTACGAGAAGATCCAGAAGGACTTTGTCGACTTCATGAATCGTCTCGGCGGAGCAGAAGCCTACTGCGTGCCGATATCGGCTCTGGCGGGAGATCTCGTTACCGAGCCCAGCGCACGGATGCCCTGGTACACCGGACCAAAGCTTCTGGAACTTCTGGAGTCGATCGAGGTTGATGATCCGGCCTACAAACAAGCCTTTCGATTTGCCGTTCAGCTGGTGAGCCGCCCACCGGCGTCCGCGGAATTTCCAGACTTCCGTGGTTACATGGGGCGCGTGGCCTCCGGCTCCGTCCGAGTCGGTGATCGCGTCGTCGTGCTGCCTTCGGGAGCTCGAACGACGGTGACCCGCATCGTCACACAAGACGGCCCCCTGGAAGAAGCGTTTGCTCGACAATCGGTGACCTTGACGCTAGCCGACGATCTGGACATCTCGCGCGGCGATCTCATCGCTGCCGAAGCCCAGCCCCCGCAGGCCCGCACGGAATTACCGCCTCGACGTAAACACGCTCGAACGCGAATTCCCTGTTTCGGAGCTGCAAACAAATGATATCGGTCAGGTGAGGATCAAAACCCTGCAACCCATTGTCTGCGACCCTTACAATGTGAACCGGCAAACCGGGGGGTTCATCATCCTCGACGAGACGAATGATACCGTCGCCGCGGGAATGATTCAGGGATAGACACCAACTGTACGTGACAGGGAGGCCTGGCATGAAAGTGTGTCTCGATGCGGCCGCCGGTCAAATGAATCAGTAGCGCCGACCAGAGCATTTGCGCAATTGCGAAGGTGTAGCGCGTGATCGCCTGGCGAGGCCTGAGGAAAGCCAGTATTATCGGAAAGCTACTAATTACCCCGCCAAGAAACACCGCCGTAAAGACGTGGATATGGGTTGACTGGACCTTGCCGTTCCATGTGTAAGGGGAAAACACGACGGTCTCGATTGTTGACACAGACAGTTGGCGCGAATACGCTACTGGTCCAGAAAGGCGCCGATATCCACAGGGACCGAGAAAGGAAACCAACCGTGAAAAATCGTTTAAGTTCGATCGCTACGGCAATCGCGCTGATCGCTATCGGCCTGGCGCCTGCGCCTGCCGCTGCGCAGTCCGCAAAAATAACAAAGGTGGACGTGACCGCGCCCACGCCACGCCTTCCAAACGGCAAGCCGGACTTCAGTGGGGTTTGGGCGCGACCCGGTACACAGGATCTGACGAGGACGTTCACGAACCGGGACGGGACCAGCAATAGAGGCGAACCGAATCCGCTTCCATTCACGCCTTGGGGTCAGGCGCAGTGGGACAATTACAACCCGACACAAAACGGTGACTATGCGGGGAGCTGCATGCCGTTTGGGTGGATACGATCCTTCACGCCACATCCCATGCAGATTCTTCAAAACAATGAGTACATCTCATTTTTGTTTGAGCAAAGCACCATGTTTCAAGCCGTGAATACCGAGGGGCTGCCGCATCGAAAGGATTGGCCACCAACATGGTTTGGTGACTCCCGCGGTCATTGGGACGGAGATACTCTGGTCATCGAAGCGGTGAACTTCAACGGTTGGGCCAAGCTTGGCACCATGGGGCATCCGATGAGTGAGGGGGCGAAACTCACCATGACGTTCAAGCGCCCGGACATGGGGCACATTCAGTTCAAATGGGTTCTTGACGATCCGAAGACTTATACGAGACCCATAAGTAACGACAGAGTCTTCGTGCTCACGCCACAAGTCGAGATCATGGAGTACGCCTGCATGGAGGGCAACCTGGCCTCTCTTATCGACGGTGCGATCACACCTTGGTTAGGACCCAAAGATTCGGATAAGAATCTTGTTTACGGCCCGCAGCGGGACTGGCCCGCATACGACCTCACCAAACCACAGAAACTCACCGGTGTGCTCAAAGACGTTAGCTTCAAAGACGGGCCTGGTATCCTGAGGATGGACGTCGATAAGAAGCCACTGGTCGTCGTGCTGTCACCGCTGGTGCGAATGAACGCTCGAGGCGTAACTGAAGAAATGCTAAAGCCGGGCGTCATGGTCAGCGTCGTGGCCTATGCGAACAAACAAACAAAGGATGAACTTCGGGCAGAAAGCATCTCGGTCGAAGGAAGAACGGCGGACTTGCGCTGAGGAAGGAATCAAACCCGCGCCACCGGGAGATTTATGTCATCGACAAAGTTCAGAATGCTTCCTTCACCTTTAGCTGGGAGAAAATTTTGGAGGGATTACAGCGTTGAAGAGCACGCGAATGGTTCGCATTCAAACTGCCTAACGCACCATTCGCGTCATTGGCGTAATTCGCGGCTCAGACTCATCTGAATTTCGGCAACAGCCTCAGAGCATTCTGATCGATCGCTTGAAGATCCTTCGGGTCAAACACACCACATTCCTTCAAACCTTTGACGTGTTCCGCGGCGGTGCGGAATGGGTAGTCCGTCCCGAAGACGATCTGCGAGATGGGGACGACTTTGCTCAGCGCCGACATAGCGGCTGGGTTGGCGACCTGCGCCGTGTCGTAGTAAAACTTTGCCGCCGCGCCGCCAAATCCCTGGGGGAACTTCGGCGCGAATTGGGCCGACCGTGCCATCCCGGTGAACCGTTCGACCAGAAACGGCATCGTGCCGCCCCCGTGCGAAAAGATCATCCGGATGTTCGCGAAGCGCGCGGCGGCCCCGCCGAAAATCATTTGGGCGATCGCCCGAGTCGTGTCGGTCCCCCACTCGATTGCCCCATCACCGACATTGGGAAGGAGATTTCTGCAACAGTTGGCTGTGTTCGGATGGGTGTAGACGACAGCATTGCGCCGGTGGAGTTCCTCGAAGACCGGGTTGAACGCGGGATCGCCCAGCCATTTGTCGCCGTAGCTTGTGAACAAGCCGACGCCGTCCGCCTTGAGCGTATCGAAGCTGTATTCGATCTCGCGGAGGCTGGCGTCAATGTTCGGAAGAGGCAGTGCGGCGAATACACCGAAACGGCGCGGATGATCCGTGGCCAGTCTCGCCGCGTACTCGTTGCATTCGCGGCAAAGCCGGACCGCCGTCGACGGATCGTTAAAGGGGTCTCCCGCCGGCGCGATCGAACTGATACCTGCGGACACGCCCGCCCGGTCCATATCCTCGAGACCCCGCGCGGGAGTCCAGTTCGCCGAAGCGCCCGCGAGACGCTGGGAGCCCAGTGCCTGGAGCAAACTTGGTGGCACAATGTGGTGATGGATGTCGATCCGAACGGGTGTGGCACTGGCGGCTGACGGCCTTGTCTGCGCAAACAATCCCTTCGCGGGGAGAAGCGCACCCGCTCCGGCCGCGGCAAACGATCTCAGAAACTCCCGGCGCGAACCGCCATAGTGGTTCCCCCGAATGTAATATCTCATGGTCGCCTCCTCCTGATTCTCATCTAATACAGTAAAAAGAACGCGGGTTAAAGCCCGCGACTATATTAGGGCCAAACGTGGTTGCGACAAAGTAGTCCCGGTCTTCAGCCATCTCTCGCCACTGTAGCGTTGCTTGGCTCAAAAATCTTGCTGCCGGCAAGCTCGCTGATTTCGTTATTCTGTCTCACGATATTATGGCCGTGCCCGAAGAACAGATCCGCGATATCACGCCGCTCGCCACCTTCGTTGGAGGAAAGAAAGCCTACTCCGCTCTCGGCGGCGGCTTTTAGCGCGACCGCGCTGTGGCGATGTCACTCGCTTGCACGATAGATGATGTTCCCGGCACGGATCGTGTAATGTACGGCAGCTAGCGCTCGGTTGTTCTGGGAGGGGTCACCTTTCAAGACAACGAGATCCGCCTGGAGACCTGCGGCGATTCGTCCCAGTTGTTTTGATTCTCCAAATCGCTCGGCGGGCGCAGTCGTCAGTGAAGCGAGAATCTGGCGAAAGCTCATTCCCGCCTCGGCCATCAAGGCGTACTCCTCAGTAGGATCATACTCGACGGCGCCCAGGTCGTTTCCGAAAAGAACTGTCCCTCCAGAGGCAAGCCAGGCTCGCAACTGGCCAATTTCAGTATTAGCAATCTGCTCCTGGGCTGATATGCGGTCATGGCGCATGTAGTACTTCCATATTGTAAGGGTTGGTGTGAGGGCCACTCGCCGGTCCTTCATCGCCGCAAGGATCGTTTCGTCCCACGGGCCGGAGTGGGGAGCGGTGTGAGCAATGACATCAACTCCACCTCGAACCGCGGTGAGCACGTCCGCGCCGCTATTTGGGTGAACAAAGACAGGTTTCGCCAACCGATGGGCTTCGTTTACAGCGGCTTGAATGGCGCTCTCCGGAAGCGAGGCACTGCGCGGCGAAGATGCGAACAGCTTTATGCCGTCCACGCCTTCATCCAGGAGCTTCTTTGAAGCCGCCGCCGCTTGGGCGGCATCCACTATCTCCGGGGCTGGGAACTTCATTGCGCCCATCATGTTGAGCACGGTGTCCGACGGAAGTGCGTGCGGCGGAACCATGGCCTCCCCGGTCGAGCGAATTCTCGGACCCGGCACTTCTCCAGACTCGATGCGGTCCCGGAGCCGCCGCGTGTTCTCCCACATGGACCCGATGTCGAACACGCTGGTAAACCCATACCGTGTGAGCATGTCCTGGAGCTGCCGGCTGAGCTCGGGCACTGGGATTCCCACGGCATTCGCCCACTTTCTTTCAAAGAAGTGCACGTGGCTGTTCCAAAAACCTGCCGCAACCGTGAAACCCGAGCAATCGAGCAATTCGGTGTTCTGAGGAACCTGGACAACCGCCCTGTTACCCACCGCTGCTATCTTTCCGCCTTGAATGAGCACCACGCCGTCCGGTATGGGCTCTTCTGTGGGACTGACATAGATCGTCCCTCCCACCAGAGCTAAATACCCCGGGGAGTTGAGGGATTGACCTGATTGCCTGCTATGTGGGGGGTTTCTCGTGCTCGTCCCAGTGTTCAACGATCTTGCCGTTTTTCTCGAGTCGTGGGTGTGGATATCCAGGCAAGGAGTCTCTTCGGGTCCCATTCGCGTAATCCGCGTCATTCGCGGCTAGGCTAATGTTGAGATGGCGCAGCGGCTTGTTCCAACGTTCCTTTCAAGGAAAAGAGCCACAGGCTGTCCCCGCGGGGCGATCCTGCAAAGAGGCTACCCGCCGAATAGGCCACAAGGTACTGTTCTCCCTCGTATTCAAACACGCTGGCTGGAGCATTCACACCAGCGCCCGTCTGGAACTCCCATAGGCGTTTGCCGGTCGAAGAGTTGAGCGCGGTCAGCCGCCCGTCGTTTCTCCCTACAAAAACGAGGCCACCCGCCGTCGTCACCGAGCCGCTATAGCAGGAGTCCTTCCACCTTTGTTGCCACACGAGACGATTGGTCTTCATATCCAACGCTGCGAAGATTCCCGTACCTGGAATGGGAGCGCCGCCAAAGACGCCTCCCAAATAGCGTTCGCCCTCCCGTGAAGTCACTTGATTCAGCTCGCCGGCCTTGAATAAATTCGTGCTGTCGGTGCCACATACATAAAAGTAGTTCGTGGCTGGATCGTAGGAGCTAGGCGGCCAGTTCGCCCCGCCCCGCGGGGCTGGTTTGGCTACGACTCCCTCAGTCCAGAATGGAGTGAAGATGCGCCCCTGGTTCACCAGGGGGAAGTCCTCTGGTGCAATGTCCACGTGGTGGGGTACGAACGCGTCTCCCCGTGGATAAGGCTGGGTTGGCGACGTGAACTGCCGTGGCTCTTGGGGAACCGGCTTCTCATCGATCCCGAGCAACGGCTTACCTGTGATCCGATCGAGGATGTATACCCAACCCGTCTTGCTCGCCTCGGCGGCCGCTTTTCGGACTCGACCGTTGACCTTCACATCAAAGAGAATGACGGGATTGGGAGAATCATAGTCCCACAGATCATGGTGAACTTGCTGATAGTGCCACCGGTACTTTCCCGTCTTTGCTTCCACGGCCAGCATCGAAACGGAGAAAAGATTATTTCCAGCACGGACCCGGCCGTTGAAGTCAGGTCCCGGATTACCTGTGGTGAAATATATAAGGCCCAGCTCCGGGTCCACTGCCGGGGTTTGCCACACCGTGGCTCCGCCGTGCTTCCACGCTTCATTATTCTGCGGCCAGGTGTCATGACCGATCTCGTCCGGGCCAGGGATCGTGTAGAAAGTCCAGATCAGATGCCCATCTTTCGCGTCGTAGGCCTTGACGCGGCCCCGTGTGCCGTTCTCGCCGCCGGCAAAGCCGACGATGATCAATCCGTCGAAGTAAAGGGGTGCGGCTGTAATTGTGTAACCGTCCTGCCAGCGCTCGGCTTGAATGGACCACGTGGCCTTGCCCGATTTTTCATCCAGAGCCACCAGGCGGCCATCCAGCTGTCCCACGTAAATCTTGCCATCACCTAAGGCCAGACCCCGGCTCGTCCAGCCACAGCAGACGGTGGATATGGTCCCGTCAAGGTTGGCTTCGTACTTCCAGAGGATCTTGCCTGTCTTCACGCTAACAGCAAAGACGTCGTCAGCTCCTGTGACGAGATAGATGACTCCTTCGTGGACGATAGGCTGGGCCTCGCCGGAGTACTTGACGTTCATCCCCGAGCCGTCCAGATGCGCTCGCCATACGGCCTTCAAGTTGGCGACGGTCTGGCGATTGATCTGCGTCAGAGGGGAGTAGTTCTGGTTGAAAAAGTTACCTCCGCTCTTGGGCCAGCCGTTCGTGGGAAGCGCCGCCAGCTCCTTATCTGACAAGGCTGCAGTTGCACCGATGCCGGAATCAGCGGGAACCTCAGTGGGCGCCGGTTTGGTCGCTGGCCTGGACTGCTGCGGTAACGGAAATCCAAAGAGCAGCGCGCAAAGCGCAGAGCTGCCCGTTAGCAAAAGAACCAAAGCGACATGTGAAGAGATCCACCTGATCTTATTTTCCAACTCACGCCTCCTTCGAGCACCTTCGAGCCGACCTGGGAATTCCGCCGGATGCTACAACCCCATGATGTCGTAGTGTGCTGCCTGCTACCGAATATCGTTCCTCGAAGATGTGCGCATTTTATCAAACTCGTGATTATGCACATTGGCCGATTTGCGATACATCATCGTAATTACGAGCCCCCGGCACTCAATTTGACGGGTTCGGCTTGCCGGCGGCTTTATAAAGATCAGCTTTGGTTGCGCCCGAGCCGTGGAGCGGGAGGATCTTTTCGAAATCGAGTTTCAGCCTCTCGACATTCTCCACAAGGTTCACAGTGAGTGGGCCACATGTTTCTTGACCATATTCCCCTCCATGCGCGGATGACGTCATTTAATGCGCATTATATGGACTGCAATTCTGGCGGTCCAATCTTTCGGTGTGGTAGGCTTCTCACGATTCCTGGAGTAAAGGAGGACAAGCGGCGATGTCGCAGCAGATGAAATTCGAAAGCCGGGAGAAAAGAATCACCCCCAGCGAATTCCAATTTGGGGCGGATGCGGGACCGGCCGTTGGCACATCTCTGGTATCGGAAGTTCAGACAGCCATTCTCAAGGGAGATCCCTCGAAGCCCGGCCTGTACACGATCCTTCTTCGCATTGCGCCGAACACGAGGATTCAGCCGCATTCGCACCGGGACGACCGTATCGCGACAGTGGTTTCAGGCACGTGGTATTTCGCTTATGGCGACGAATTTGACGAGACTGACCTGAAGGCTTTGCCACCTGGCAGCTTCTACACGGAACCCGAGGGGATCAATCATTTTGGATTGACGAAAGAAGAAGTCCTTATCCAGATGACGGGCATCGGACCCTCGGACACCGTCTACGTCGATCCGCGTCACGACCCGACCAGGCAGCGCCAGCAGGAAAGGACTAACCCGTGAATGATCGCCGAGAATTTCTAAGAGCCTTGGCCGCCCTCGGAACGGCCGTCACCATGGCGCCTGCCGGCGAATTGTTCGCGCAACGGCCCTACAAGGTAACCGCGAAAGGCGGATCGATTGACGTACACCATCACCATGCGCCGCCGGGCCTCGGCGGTGGAGGTGGAGGCGGGGGCGGTGCCGCAGCAGGTGCGAGAGGTGCTTCGCCTGCCGGCGCCACAGGCAGAGGCACCGCAGGCGCACGCGGAGGCGGGGGTGGGCCGTGGACGCCCCAGCGATCCATCGAGCAGATGGATAAATTCGGGATTGTCACGGCGATCCTCTCGCTGACTCAAGTGGGCGACGTGATTTACGACAACACTGCGAAAGGACGCGCGGCAGTTCGGACTGCCAATGAATTCGGTGCGAAGTGTATGCAGGACTACCCGAAACGTTTCGGACTGTTTGCATCGATACCTTTCCCCGATGTAGAAGGTTCCCTGAAGGAGATCGAGTACGCGTGCGATATCTTGAAATGTGTCGGGATCAGTATCTACACAAATGAAAACCAGGGTCATTGGCCGGGCGATCACCATCTGGAACCCATTTGGGAAGAACTCGGCCGGCGCAAAACAATCCTGTACATGCATCCCTGGGTGCCGGCGTGCTGCAATAATCTCAACTACGGCGCGTCATCCTTCATGAATGAGATTGATTTTGAAACTACACGCGCAGTTACCAGTTTCATTACGAACGGCGTGTTCTTTCGTCATCGCGACCTCAAGTTGATCACCGCGCATTCCGGCGGTACGCTTCCCGTGCTGGCGGGACGCATGAAGGATCGTTATCCGAACGACAAGATTCAATACATTCCCGACGGGTTTTGGGCTGAACTCCGGCGTCTTTATTACGACTGCGCGCACGCCACTTATAAAATGCCGTGGGCCGCGCTGACCGCATTGGTCCCCCCGACCCAACTCCTGTTTGGGACGGATTACTCTCCAGAACCCATCGAGACAACGATCAACGAGATTCCCAACCTGGGCCTGTCCCGCGACGTCCTGGAGATGCTGGAACGCAAAAATGCGGAGCGTTTGTTCCCGCGGTTCAAAGTCTGATGCGTGGCATAATCCGCGCAATCCGTGGCCAAACTCTATGGCGGTGGAGGACAAATCAATGAGATTTTTCAGAAGCACTCAACAGACGCGCCGGGAATTCCTGCAGTTGAGTGCAGCGTCGATCTTCCGCCCGGTGTTTGGCGCGCAAGTGCCGGCAGGACGAGTGACGACAATCGTTGGAAACGGGGTGAGAGGTTCGGCAGCGGACGACGAAACAATGGATCGCGCTCAAATCAATAATCCTTTCCATGTGGTGATTGGACCGGACGGCGCCCTGTATTGGTCGGACTTCGGGACGCACAGGGTTCTCCGGGCCGACTTGCGCACCAAGAAACTTTCAGTAGTGGCAGGCAACGGCACGAAAGGCTATTCCGGTGACGGCGGCCCAGCAAAGTCGGCCCAACTCAATGGTCCTCACGAAATCCGGTTTGACAGCAAAGGCAACCTTTATGTTGTCGAGCGCGATAACGCCATTGTGAGACGCGTCGAGATGAAGTCGGGCATCATCTCGACGGTGGCAGGCACCGGAATGCCAGGGTACGCCGGCGATGGCGGACCTGCAACGAAAGCCCAGTTCAATCAACCTCACGGCATTAACCTCGACCGATCCGGCAACCTCTATATATGCGACCCCCTCAATAACCGCCTCCGCCGAGTGGATGCAAAGACTGGCATCGTTACGACGTTTGCTGGAAACGGACAGGACGGCCGTACCCCCGACGAAGGTACTCTGACGGGAACGCCATTAGCCGGACCACGGTCCATCGAGTTTCCTAAGGATGGGAAAATCTATCTGGCGTTAAGAGAGGGCAACGGCATATTCACACTTGATCCAAGGCAGAACCGAGTGAAGCGCATCGCCGGAAACGGTGAAAGTGGCTACACCGGCGACGGTGGACCGGCAATGTCCGCCCGATTCGGCGGGTCGGCGCCCGGCGGGTTGACTGGGCCAAAAGGACTCTCCATTTCCGATGACGGAATCATGTTCGTGGCAGACTGCGAGAATCACGTCATCCGCAGAATCGACTTGCGTACCGGAATAATTTCTACCGCCGTCGGAACCGGCCAACGCAGCGACGGCCCGGATGGTGATCCCACCAAATGCAAACTGTCTCGACCTCATGCTGTGTTCGTGCAAGGCCGAACGGTTTACATCGCAGATAGCGAAAATAACAGGATTCGCGCTCTGCAGTACTCTCTCCACCTCTAGCCCGGGCTATTGCAGATTCGACCATATTGGGAAAAACAAGACAACGGATAAGCTCACCTGTATAGTGTGACCTCCAGCGCGCGGCCGACAGGCGAGCTAGCTTCGCACTTGGATGTCCAAAATGCGAGGCTAGCTCTATCTTCTGTTCACCTAGTGACCGAGCTTCCACGGCAGGCTAGGGTATGTGTGGAATCGCAGGCATTTTTGATTTCAATAGGGCACCCGTAGACCGGCAACGGTTGGAAACGATGACGTCCGTCATCGCCCACCGTGGCCCGGATGGTGCCGGCGTGTTTCTCGGTCAGGGTATCGGACTCGGTCACCGGCGACTCAGCATTATTGATTTGGAAGGCGGCGCGCAGCCGCTGGCAAATGAAAATGGATCACTCCAAGTTGTCTTCAACGGTGAAATTTACAACTATGTGGAGTTGCGCGCAGAGCTGATCGCCAATGGGCACAGGTTCCGAACCGCATCCGACACCGAAGTGATTGTTCACGGTTATGAGGAATGGGGAAGGGAGTGCGTCGCCCATTTCAATGGCATGTTCGCGTTTGCGCTATGGGATGGCAATCGCCGGGTGTTGTTCCTGGCGCGCGATCATCTCGGTATCAAGCCGTTGTATTACACGCGCATTGGCAATGCGATGTACTTTGCCTCAGAGATCAAATCACTTCTCACCCACCCCGAATGCGAACGCCGGATAGATGTTGATGCGCTCGCGCAGTTGTTCACGCTTCGCTATGTTCCATCGCCTAAGACATTATTCTCAGGTATTAGAAAGTTACCGCCTGCGCACTCGGCGATCATTAGTGAAACGGGTATTAAGCTCGAGCGCTACTGGAATCAACCGCCCCGTGTGCGCTGCGGTCGGTCCGAAGGAGAATTGGTTGAGGAGTATCGCGGCCTGTTGCAGGATACAGTGCGGCTGCAAATGCGCAGCGACGTCCCCGTGGGACTCTTCTTGAGCTCGGGCATTGATTCGGGTGTTCTTTTGGCCCTGATGAGCGAGCATACTCACGCGCCGGTACACACGTTTACGATCGGTTTCGAAGGTGGTGAACGCACTAACGAAATCAGTGCTGCGCGAGCGCTGGCGACACACTATGGGAGTGATCATTCGGAAATGGTTATCGGACCCGCGGACTACCGTCAATACTACGAGCGGTATCTTTGGGATCTTGAAGAGCCTGTCGGGAACGAGAGTGCCGTCGCCTCCTATTTTCTGAGCATGCTCGCGCGCCGCAAGGTGAAGGTCGCGTTGACGGGGCAGGGCGCCGATGAACCCTGGGCAGGTTATGACCGTCACCGCGGCGCGAGGTTTTCCACCGCGTATGCAGGACTGCCGCACGTGGTCACCGCCGGGATTATCCGGCCATTGGTGGAACGATTCTCAAAAAGCGAAAAATTGCGGCGTGCCGTCGTTTCGTTGGATGAACCAGATCTATTGAGCCGGTTCGTAAAGATTTATTCCTTTTATAGTGAAGATATGAAGCAGCAGCTGTTCCAGCCATGGCTCCGCGAACAGGTGTCCGCTGACGGAGTCGAAGCGAAGCGCGCATTGCGCAGTTTGCACGCAGAGGTGGCGTCACTGGACCCACTAACCCAGATTTTGTACCTCGATACGCGAACCAACCTTCCAGACGATCTTCTCATGGTCGGCGACAAGACATCCATGGCGCATTCACTGGAAGCTCGTGTGCCGCTGCTGGATTACAGGATCGTCGAGTTCGTGGAAAGTCTACAACCTGCGATGCGACTGCATGGGTTGTGTGCGAAGTACCTGCACAAGAAGGCGGTGGAGAAGTGGCTGCCCAAAGATGTGGTGTACCGCCGAAAAAATGGCTTTGCCAACCCGGTCGACCAATGGCTGCGCAGTTCAATGGCGAAATATGTGCAGGACTGCCTGTTGACCGAAAGCTCTGCGAGCAACCGATACTTCAATCCGGCGTACATCCGCCGACTCCTGGTGGATCACGCCGCCGGCGAACAGAACTACATGCGGCAGATATATCTTCTCATCTCCTTCGAACTCTGGCACCAGAGATTCCTCAATTAGTGATTCGTAGATATTTCAATTAGGAAAAAGACACCGGATAAGATCCACCGGTGGGGCAGTTCGTTAGGATTGGAACCACCGACAAATAACTTCTTAACTCCCTGGAAACGTCGCGTCGGGATAGAATACCGGTTCACACTCAGGAGGCGCATATGACGAAGAACTCTTTATTCGGGCTTTTGATGGCGATGGTTTTCTGCTCGATCGTTTCGGCTCAGGGTCAGGGCGGGCAGCCAGCCCGTTCGTTGCCCGAAGGTAACGGAAAAAGTATCGTTGAGACCGCCTGCACCACTTGCCACGCGGTCACGATGATAACGAACGCGGGGCACACTTCCGCTGACTGGAAGCTCCTCATGGAGCGTATGGTGTCGGCCGGCGCCGAGGTTCCGCCGAATCAGATCGCCATGGTGACGGATTACCTGGCAAAGAGCTTTCCGGAAGGAGATGTGCCCAAGGCTGTCATCATTCCGGGGCCTGTCAAGGTGAGCTTCAAGGAATGGACGGTGCCCACCGTGGGCTCGCGGCCGCATGATCCGCTGGCGACGCACGACGGCTACCTCTGGTACTCCGGGCAGTATGCGAACGTTCTCGGCCGCGTGGATACCAAGACTGGTGAGATCAAGGAATTTCGTCCGGTGACGCCGCGCTCGGGGCCACACGGTCTGGTGGAAGACAAGGACGGCAACATTTGGTTCACAGCGAACTTCAAGGGCTATATCGGCAAGCTCGATCCCAAGACCAACAAGTTCTCCGAATTCAAACTGCCGGCCGAGGCGCGCGATCCGCACACGCCGCTCTTCGATCAGAAGGGCACTCTGTGGTTTACGGTGCAGGGAGCCAACAGAGTGGGCAGGCTCAATCCCAATACGGGCGAGATCAAGCTTGTGGAATCGCCCACGCCGCGGTCCCTTCCCTACGGCATGGTGGTCGATTCCAAGGGGACTCCATATTACTGCGAGTTCGGGGCGCCGAAGATTGCGGCGATCGATCCGAACACGATGGCGATCAAGGAGTGGACTCTCAAAGATCCCGAAGCGCGTCCGCGGCGCATCGCGATCACCAGCGACGACATGATTTATTACGCGGATTATGCGCGTGGCTACTTGGGCCGGCTCGATCCGAAGACCGGCGCCATGAAGGAATGGCCGTCCCCGGGCGGGCCGAGGTCGCAGCCCTATGGAATTACATTCCTCAACGGAGTCATCTGGTACAACGAATCGGCGGTGAAACCGAACACGCTGGTCCGCTTCGATCCGAAGACCGAAAAATTCCAGACGTGGGCGATCCCCGCCGGTGGCGGCGTCGTGCGCAACATGATGACCACTCGGGACGGGAACATCGTAATGGCTGAAAGCGCGCTCAACACGGTTGCGCTGGTCACGATCGGAAAGTAGTTCATAGAACGATCTGACTATCGGGTCAGCGGGTCATTGAGTCATTGGGTTTTTCGACAAATACATATGCACTTGTCAAACAGCCCAATGACCCAATGACCCACTGCGGAAGGAATCGACTACGCCTGCGACTCTTCGATGTTTTCTCATTCTGTTGATGACTGCCCGTGCGGCGACGGCGCAGACACCCGACGCGCTCTTTCAGACGCGTTGTGCAGGATGCCATAACGCGGGTAACGCCGTGGGTGCGCCCCTGCCGGACACCTTGCGCCAAATGACCTGGCAGGCAGTTCTCACGGCGCTGGAAACCGGGAAGATGACCGGAATCGGCGACGGACTAAGCACCGCCGAGCGGGAAGCGATTGCAAAGTACATCGGGACGGCGGAGTCTCAGCCCATTCTCCCGTCCTCCAAATGTTCCGCGGCTCCTCAACGCCGAACAGGCAGCGCCGCCTCGAATCGGCCCGATTGGAACGGTTGGTCCGATGCCGCGAATACACGCTTCCAACCGGCCCGCCCAGCCGGCCTCACCCGGCAGACAACACCGAAGCTGAAGCTCAAGTGGGCATTTGGATTTCCAGGCGTGACGACCGCGTTTGGAACTCCTACCGTTTTTGACGGCAGGGTTTTCGTTGGAGCGGCCGACGGCACCGTTTATTCTCTCGACGCGCGCACCGGATGCATCTATTGGACCTACGCCGCCGTCGCCGGCGTGCGCACTTCACCCGTGATTGGAAGCGACGGAAGATCCGCGTATTTCGGCGATCTGCGCGGAAATGTGTATGCATTGGACGCCGGCACCGGAGCCCTACTCTGGAAAGTACGCGCCGACGAACACCCGCTGGCCGTGATTACCGGATCCCCGAAACTCGACTCCGGCCGCTTGTATGTTCCGGTGTCTGGAAGAGATGAGTCCATAGCCGCGACCAATTCCGCCTACGAATGCTGTACGTTTCGAGGAAGCGTGGTGGCGCTGGATGCCGCAACCGGGACCCGGATCTGGAGGGCCTACTCGGTTCTCGGTGTGCCGAAGCTAACCGGACAGAATAAAGCTGGGACCAGGACGTGGGGACCGTCGGGCGCCGCCGTCTGGTCCTCGCCAACTCTGGACCTGCAAAAGAGAGTGATGTACGCCGGAACTGGAGTGAACTATTCCAATCCGCCAACAGAGACCAGCGACGCCATCCTTGCATTCGACCTGGATTCCGGCCGTCTATTGTGGTCGCGTCAGTTCACAGCCACCGATGCCTACAACTTCGCCTGTGTCGGACAGGACAAGACGAATTGCCCGAGAGATCCTTTCATTGACGCCGACCTGGGCAACTCCGGAATCCTTCGATCGCTTGGGGGTGGAAAGCGGATCCTGATCGCTAGTGACAAGTCCGGCATGGTGTATGGGCTGGATCCCGATCGTGAAGGCAAGATTCTCTGGAAGCAGAAGATCGCTTCCGGCGGCGTGAATGGCGGAACCATGTGGGGCGGCGCTAGCGACGACCAGGGGATGGCGTTCATCGGTATTTCAGACTTTACTGCTGGAAAACCGGAAGTGGGCGGCGGCCTGTTCGCGCTCAAACTGGCGACTGGCGAGAAGCTGTGGAGGACCCCGGCGCCCAAACCCAGTTGCCTCGCCATTGCGGGCTGCAGCGCCGCTCAGCCGGCGCCGGTGACAGTCATTCCCGGCGTCGCGTTCCTTGGATCCTGGGATGGACACATCCGAGCTTATGAAACCAAGGCGGGCACGATCATCTGGGATTTTGACACCGTTCAGGATTTCCAAGCCGTGAATGGAGTGAAGGCTCACGGGGGCTCGATCAACAGTATGGCGCCAACCGTCGCCGGTGGGATGCTCTATATTACCTCCGGATACTCGGGAACGGCGATGCCGGGTAACGTACTCTTGGCTTTCTCCGTGGATGGCCAGTAGGGAAAGCAAAACGGCCATTCGGTCAGTTCGTCAATGCGTGACGACCAACTGACACAATGATGCCACCTGACGAGCTGCGCTGCCCCACGCGCTAAATCCGGACCGGCTGGCCAGGGCGCCGAAAAAGGGGGTCGTCGAAGCAGTGGAGGAGAAACGCGTACTCACCGATAGCCAGCGCACATTGGAGCTTTATCACCTCCAGGGAAGCGACCACGCAGCGACGATGCTGATCGGCTACTTACCGAAGGAGAAGGTGCTGATCGAGGCGGATGTTTACACTCCCGGGCCTGCCAATGCGCCAACCGGTCCACCGACGAAGGAAAACATGAATCTGTACGGTAACATCCAGGGCCTGAAGCTGGACGTGCAGCAGATCATGCCGATTCACGGCCGACTGGTGACGATTGCCGACCTGCGCAGGTTGATCGGGCGTTGAACGCGGGCTAAAGCCCGCGACTACATTGTCGCAACCGCGCTTGCTTCTAACGTAGTCGCGGGCTTTAGCCCGCGTTTCCGGAGGTCGAAGAATTGGCGCCAACGGATTCAGGGATCGAAAAAGGCTTCACTCCCTGGGAGTCCAGAAGCAAGGTCGCGCTTGTCCTCGTATTTACTCTGTGCTGGTTGATAACGATTGTGGTCCGCAGCCGATTTGCGGGTAACGGGACCAATCTGGATGCGTCCTGGCTTATAGGGCTGGCTACGTCTCTTCAGCAAGGATCGATCAGCGGTCGCGATTTCCATTTCACATACGGCCCGGCTGCGCAGATATTGGCTTGGATTGCAGCGTCGGTAACGACGACAAAGTCCGCGTTCGATGCGTATCGGATAATTTCTGCCTTCTTTTGCGGGGCAAGTGCCTTACTGGTTGCCGCTGTCCTATTGCTCTACGACCGAATTAATTGGAAGCAAACTGCAGTCGTCTATTGCTCCGCAGTTTTATTGAACCTTTTCTATGAAATCCCTAACTTCAGAGCAGTACTGCTTTTGCTGTGCGCCGCATTCGCTTATCGTACGGTGGCGGCCCCGAGCATTCACCGAAAATGGCTTTGGGCCGCCGCGGCTGGATTCATTTGTTTTGTGTCGCAACTCGTAACCCCTGAACTGGGGTTGTATGGAGTGATAATCGTCGTGGGCACGCTTGCGACGAATTATCTGTTGGGCAGAGATCGGTCCTACATTCTTATCGGTTGTGTTTTTCTCGGGACCTTCACACTTGCAAATCTCGGGATAGGCGTCTTCTTCAAGGTATCGTCACCACACTACGAAGCGCTGTTAGATTATCAGCGATATATGAGTGAGACAATGCGCGGATACAACAACACGCTGGGTTTGGAATGGTCAGTCGGTCCAAAGCAGACAATCTTTTTGGCGCTCCTGGCGGCGTACACCGTTGTGACGGCGGCTATTGCCGCACGGAAGTCTTCTCTCATTGACGCCTGTCTACTCGCGAGTTTGATTTTTGCTTCCCTCGTCTCTCTGAAAAGTGCGCTCGTGCGAAGCGACATCGGACACGTTGCTCAAGCTTCGAGCCCATTCGTTTTTGTTTTTCTGCTGCTCCCAAGGAAGGAATGGAATTCCCGAGTAGGGCAGATCGCCTGGTGCCTTTTCGCCTTTGGGCTCTATTTCATTTGGCCGTTCGCTGGTTGGAGTGCTCCAAGAGACTTTCTAAAAGGAATTGATGGAGAGGTGCCCGTGCCATCAGCTCTCCACGACATTCTCTCCGTCGCCAGGGAGCCTGAAGACTTCTTGCCGGCGGCAATTCTTGGGCCGGAGTCCCGAGCCCGGCGCACCATCCCCATACTCCCATTTCCCTATGAGAATTACATTCCAATAGTGTTGAGGCGTCCGTTGTTTGCACCGGTGCTGCAAAGTTATAGCGCGGCTACGGAAGCGTTGCAACGGTTCTACATCAAGGCCCTCGAAAGACAGCGTCCCGTGGGCCTGGATGTGGTTTACGGCCTGGATTCGGTCGCGGTCTGGCCTGTTGACGGGATTCAAACGATTTCTCGACTGCCACTCATTTTCGAGTACTTATACAAGCATTTTGAGCTCACTTCGCCCGCGGAAAATACTGACGGACATTACATTCTTCAGCAGCGAGAACACACGAGGGAGGTCGTTTTCCGAGATTTGCCGTTCACCGCAAGCCGGTTTGATGATACGTCGGGAATGCTGCGGCTGGCTCAGCCCACGATGTGTGGTCTCCTGCGACTGGAAATGAAAATGACATACTCACCAGCGGACTTCTTTCTCAGACCAAGCGGTGTGGAATTCAATATCAGCAAAGGAGACGAGTCCGTGTGGGCAGGTTACACGCGCGCTCTGAGCATGAATCAGAACTTCGCAACGTATTTCAGTCTTGTGAAGCCGAAGTTGTTCTACAGGTTTTTCAAGCAGGGTCCTATTCCTGGCAAGAGTTGGGATACTCTTGCATACCGCCCGTGGTCCACGGATGTGTTGGGATCCGCGCCGCAGCAGGTTGAGATCAGCCGGCTTCAGTGCGTTGACCCGCGCATGTTTGTTGAAGGTAACCCATCCCTGGAATTATCCGACTATGAGTTACTGTTCTCTGCCGAAATCACGACAGGGCGAGCACAGGCCGGTTATGCGGTGCTGACACGAGAATCGGGGCCTCAACCCGAAGTCTTTGTAAAGCTTGGCCGCTCAGAGGGCGTTCGAGCTTCTACGGATGTGCAAGCTGCTCCAATGGGCAGGAAGTTTTCGACAAAACTCGATTCCCTCTACGCGAATGATGTCGGTATTGCGCTCGCCAACCCTGGCCGAACTGCGATCGCAATCCGGATCAACTATCGCAGCAATTACGCTGAGCAGTCCGCGGCTGTAACACTGCAACGCGGCGAACACATCTCAAAATTTCTGAGCGAACTCTTGCCGGGAACTCCATCAGAGCCGCTCTCGGGCACGCTTCAGATAAGCAGTGAATCCAGGTTTTCGGTTTTCGCTGGGGCCTTCACAGGCCGAATACGGGCATTGCCCATCGATGCCGATAACACTCCGGAACCAACGGATCAAAACACCGTGGTGTTTCCACAGTTTGTCATGCACGGAGGATGGGCCACCGCTTTGATTCTTTCGAATCGCGCGGAGAGTACCGCCAAGGGAAGAATCGAAATCTTCTCTTCCAACGGTGATCCGATGCCCGTCACCTTGAACGGCATTACATCGAGCACGTACGCGTACTCCATTCCACCAGGTAACGTGTTCATGCTCGCGCCGGGAGCACGCCGAGCGAGTCCGTCAAAATGAAGATCCTGATTACAGGTAGCGTCGAGACTATTGTTTCCGACATTTTCAACTGGGTTCGCGAGAACGAAGCCGACTTGCGACCTATCTTTATCTGAGCACGCGAATGTCTATTGCAGTGATCACCGGTTCAGCGGGACTCATAGGAAGCGAGGCGGTTGCCTTTCTGCACGATAAGGGAATGAGGGTTGTCGGAATTGATAATGATCTCCGACGCTACTTCTTTGGAGCGGAAGCCTCCACTAGATGGAAGGCGGAAGAGCTGAAAAGCAAGCTTCCGAACTATGAGCACCATTCCATCGACATCCGGGAAAGCGACAAAATCTTCCAGCTATTTCGCCGTCTGGGAAAAGATATCTCGTTAATCATTCACGCTGCTGCTCAACCCAGTCACGACTGGGCCGCCCAAGAGCCGTTGACGGATTTTACCGTGAATGCTAATGGAACTCTGGTGTTGTTGGAGGCAACGCGCCAATACTGCCCTGATGCGGTTTTCATTTTTACATCGACCAACAAAGTCTATGGCGACAGGCCAAACACTCTTCCGCTAGTCGAGTTGGAAACGCGATGGGAGATCGAGCCGGCTCATCCCTACTTCAAGTATGGCATTGATGAGACGATGCCAATCGATAATTCCCTGCATAGCCTGTTTGGGGTAAGTAAGGCGGCTGCAGACTTGCTGGCCCAGGAATATGGGCAATATTTCGGCCTGAAGACCGGAGTGTTCCGGGGCGGCTGCCTCACCGGACCCGCTCATTCGTCCGCAGAGCTCCATGGTTTCCTGGCATACCTTGTGAAATGCGCCGTGACCGGTTCTCCCTATACGATCTACGGGTATAAAGGCAAACAGGTGAGGGACAACATTCACGCGTTTGATTTGGTCAACGCCTTCTGGCATTTTTTCCAGAATCCGCGCTGTGGCGAGATCTACAACATTGGTGGGTCCAGGCACAGCAACTGTTCCATGCTTGAAGCCATTAAACTCATCGAGATGATCTCGGGAAGACAGGTGCGATACTCGATTTCGCCAAAGCCTCGGACGGGAGACCATGTCTGGTGGATCAGCGACGTCTCAAAGTTTCAGAAGCACTATCCGGAATGGACCTATGAATACGATCTTCGCAAGATGACTGATGAGATTGTCGCGGCGGCTTCGAAACGCATCAAGACCATGGCTCGAGGGACCTAGGATGAAGCTTTGTGTCGTCATCCCAGCACATAACGAACGCGAGAACATTGAACCGACTGTCCAGGAACTGCGCAGATGTCTCGCATCGGAGTCCGTTACCCATGAGATCCTCATCATCAACGACCATTCAACTGACGGAACGGAAGCTGTGCTGGTTCGACTGTGCAATAAATTTCCAAGCATTCGATACCTGAACAACCCGTATTCACCAGGTTTCGGTTTGGCTGTACGTTGCGGCCTGGAGAACTTCACGGGCGATGCCGTTGCTCTTTACATGGCAGACGCCTCCGATCGCCCGGAGGATCTGGTGACCTTTTTCCGAACAATGATGATCGAGGGAGTCGATTGTGTGTTTGGATCGCGATTCAGTAAAGGCGGACGGTTGGTGGATTACCCATTTCCAAAGCTGATCTTTAACCGCCTCGGGAACCATTTCGTGCGATTACTTTTCCGTCTTCGCTACGACGACGTTACGAATGCCTTCAAGCTTTACAAGCGCCACGTGATCGAGGGCGTAAAGCCTATCCTGAGCCAGCACTTTAATCTCACCGTCGAGCTGCCTCTGAAAGCCATCATCCGCGGATACAGCTACTCGATCGTCCCCAACCAGTGGGTCAATCGGAAGACGGGTGAGTCTAAATTGAAAATCAAGGAAATGGGATCTCGTTATCTCTTCATCGTCCTTTACTGCTTTATCGAAAAGTGGCTCTCACGCGGCGATTACCACTCCAGAGCCACTCCTTTTCGTCACGCGGAAGGAACGAAGTCCGAAGCAGCGGGAAAGAGCAACAAGGTTTAAGGGCAGGATGTTGCGCCAACCTTTCGGCTGAGCCTGTAGTCGCGGGCTTTAGCCCGCGTTCGCATCAACGAAACATGGCCACCTTCAACTGCAGATTTTAGGCTGAAGCTGTTTCAGAACCGGCCTTAGACGGGTTCCCTCGCGAGCATTGATTTCAAGTTGACAAGAGGCGCGCCAGTAGTATCCAGTAATATGTCGACGCTGTTCCCAAAGTCTGAGGCGGTGGGCGGAGAGGTTTACTCTTTGGCCAGTTTGCCCGTTGCCCTGTGGCCTTGCTTTTTTGCCCGCCAACTCAAATACCTTAAACGTTGAAAGGAAGCCTAATGAACGAGCAGATCGCCCGACTCAGGAAAGACTCTGCGCGGATATCGCGGCGTACCTTCTTCAATTCTGCCGGCGTCGCTAGCGCCGGATTGGTTGCCGCCTGTGCACTTCCAAGTTCTGCACAGGCGGACAACGACAAAGACGACGACGACAAAGGCAAAGGCAAGAGCAAAGGCAAGGGCAAAGGCAGCGACAAGGACAGAGGCGAAGAGTGTTCCGAGGGTGTCGGTCCGTCCAGCGTATGCGAAATGCCGGACCCCATTCCCCACGTGTTCACGAATCCCTTTGGTAACTTCCATTTTTTCTTTCCTGCTCCCGTGGAAGGTACAGACGCTCCCAACACCGATCCCACTGGCGCCCATGCTAATGGCCGCGATCCGTCGGTCATCTACAACTTCAGAGGACTTGTCGGTCAAGCCGATCTCAATTTGACCGGTGCGGGCACAAATCTCAGCAACGGCGCCACCGCTCCGTACGTTTTCCACGCGGACATGCGATTCATGAAAGGCGAGTTCGTTGGCACCGACGGCAGCACTCGCCGAGGCGCGTTTGCGTTCATATGACTCGACAGTCTGCTGACAGCAGACGCGAGCCCGTTGGGCTTCCACTCGTATGACCCGGGCATCTTCCAAACAGGAGTGATGTGGGTTGCTCCCATTCCGGAAGACAACGTTCAGGCCGACTTGACGCTGGGCAACGCTTCTCTGCACGCCAGTAATATTTGTGTGCTCGACGCATTCACAGTCGCCAACAGCCTTGATCAAACCCATCCGTTGGGATTCCCGGTGGCAGCAGAGATACAGTCGCTCGATATCAAGTGGGCAGGAGTCTCGCGAAGGGTGTCGTTCAGTAATTCGACGGAGAAGTTCGCTGGAGATTTCGTCGAGAATTCCGCAACGATTGAGGTCACAGTGACGACGCTGACGAGTACCGGCCATGGGTTCCGATTTGTTTCCAATCCGGCCAATACAACGGTCAGTCACTTTGCCCAGATCGCTCAGGAACGTAACGGCTCGTTCTTCTAGCGAGCCGTCCTGGGGAGAAACCCATAAGCAGGCGCCGCACGAGGGCGCTCACAATGCTGGCTGCTCCGGGGCTGAAAGTGTGTAAACGGTGACTAGATCCTTGAGCCCACGGATTGCAACCCGGCGCTTGGAATTGAAGCGTAGACGACGATCGCCCCGGCGTTTCCGATAACAGAGTAATCGAAATGCTCGGCTGAACCGATGTTTCCGATCACCACCGGTCCCATGTGAATGCCGATACCGAGTTGGTGTATTCTCCGATCGCCACCCGTTGTCCGATGCGCGCCTTCCATGATGCGAAGGGCGCAAAGACAGCTTTGTATTGCCATGTCTTCACCATCAAACACACTCATGAGTCCGTCCCCTCCGAATTTGTCAACATAGCCTCGGTGTTCGTAGATCAAGTGAACTTGCATCCCAAGCTGAGCACTCACGAGTGAAAACAGTTCATCAGGGTCTAATTCTTCAGATAAAGCAGTGAATCCGCGAATGTCCGTGAAAAGAATTACGACGTCGCGCTTCTTTGGTGATGGCAGGATTCCAGTCTGAGCTGCCTTCTCGGCAACTTCGCGTGTGCGTTTGGACACGTAGTGGTCGAGCATTCTTCGCGTGCTGCTCAGTTGCTTGGCGTACTCCGCTCGCTGAACATGACCGTTGAGTCTGGCTCGAAGGACCAAGGGATCGATCGGCTTGTTAATGAGGTCATCGCAACCAGCTGCAAAGGCTTCCTCCAGGTTGCTCGTCGTACCCGTCACAAATACTATAGGTACAGCTTCGTATTCCTTGATCCCTCGGATCATCCGGCACAGAGTGGTTCCGCTTGTTCCTGGCATATCGAGGTCCAGCAAGAAGGCATCAATTCGGTACCTCGACGCAGTAGCCATCGCGCTCTCCGCGCTATTCGCATGCAGCACGTCGTACCCTTCGCGTTCGACCAGTTCGGCGATCAAACGCCTGACGGCTTCCTCGTCGTCAACGATTAGAACTTTTCGTCCTCTCATTCGAGCCGTGTATCTGTGAATTGGATCATCCCACCGGGGAATCCCAGGTGGCCAAGAAACCTATTGATTCTCAAAACCGCGTCGCTGAGCCACTCCATCGATATTTATCAAACTTGTGCATAGATTGTCCCTAATAGTTTTCGTGTCACCTCTAGGCAGGTTAGCAATGGCACCGACGGCTCTCACCGAATCTGGCCATCCAACGGCGACAGCGTGGAACAGCGCGACAAGCGTCTGCAGTCAGCTCGTTAGTCGCTAAGGATTTTGTGAGCGGAGTTCTGCCGGTCTTCGAAAAATTCGTTCATTGGCGTGCGAATGCTAATACGGCGCCATAAACGCCCTGGACAACCAACGCCATTCGAGAGTAGTCCAGCGTGTCCGCGGTGTCCCCTAACTTGTGGTAGTTGTGGTTGCGGTAAATCGCCGTATCGCTGACCATTACGGCGTTGTAACCCTGCTCCCAATAGTGCATGTGATCCGACCAGTCAATTCCTTCGATGGACTTGGGGCCGTTTAAGGAATGAACCGGCAGGACCGAAGCGCCGCGCATGGCTCTCTTCACGCGGCGAACGATGCGAGGCTGATCGAGGCTTCCGACCACGACGGCAAAATTGCCTTGCGATGGATAGAAGAGTTTCAGCGCCGAAAAAGGATAACGCTGGCTCCCATCCTCGTCTTTGAAATAGCCGATCATTTCCAGCGCGATCATTGCACGAAGCGGGATTCCCTGTTTTTTGAGCGAACGGGCATGGACGGCGCTTCCCGCGTATGCGGCGCCCGGGCGGCTGCGAAAAAATGGCGGCTCTTCCAACGTATAGGCAACCAGCTCCACTCGCATGGGCAATGACGTCTTGCCCAAGAGATGTGCAAGTTCGATCAGTCCGGCGACGCCGCTCGCGTTGTCGTCTGCGCCGGGCAACTCCTGGTAAGCGTCATAGTGGGCGCCAACAACGATGCGTTCCCTCGTATCGGGCCCAAACGACGCGATGACGTTCCGGAAGGTGTGGATACACTTTTCTGCCATCGCGCGCAAGTCAGCCTCCTTGCCTGGGTCGAACCCCGCGGGAAAGTCCGGCGGAATGGTGTAAGGCTGTTCGGATACCGCCGCGCCAGCGAGTTCAAATTCATGATGAATGTAGGCTGCGACACGGTCCAGATTGTCGGGATGCGCGCAATTTCGAGGAAAGAATGTCTGGGATAGTATCCGGACATGGGTTTCGAGGCGAGTCGGCGCCGGAGCCGGTCCCTCCACGATTGGTTTTGAGAAGATGGGCTGCGTCACTGCAAACCACGCGGCTGCGCAGAGGAAAATCGCTCCAATTGCAAGAAGTGATACGACCATGACGCGCCCCTCCAGCGATCTAAGAGAAAACTTCCGAATGACGTCCGTCTCGTTTGCGCTTCGAGTCATACTCGCTCCAGTCCAATGCCCGCAAGCGCGAGAACCCGGGCGCCGCGCTCAAAGACTTCCCGAGGCAAGCCCAACGCCTGCTGGAGACGGTAGTTTCGCTCCAAAAGGTTTGTTTCTGAGAGTAGCGATAGAAGCTTCGCCGGCCGCAGCCGATTCCAGAAGACAAGCGGATTTGAGGGAAACGGTGTGTCGCTGCCGTAAATTGTCCTTTGGAGAACTTCACCAGTGTCGATCAGACGAGGCAAATTTCTCCAACGAAAAGAGCCTTTATGAACTCTCGAATAGCTGCTCCGTTTTCCATTGGCCGATTACGGCCCGCGTCACTGTGGCAATTTCGTTATCCCGGACGGGCATGCGGACCGCGGAATGACAGGTCATCACCGCGAGCGCTGCGAAATATCCGTTCTTGAGGTGCAAAATTCCAACATCATTTGCGATCGCGCCGAGACTGCCTGTCTTATGGCCGAAACTCTTGACGAAAACCCGCTGCTCTTTCAAGCCTTCGGCGATTCTGCGCTTGTTCGTTGCGCAGCGCTGCATATGAGAATAGACCAGCGCATATTTCGAATTCAGCGTTAGTAACTTCAGCAACTGGGCCATCGCGCGAGGTGTACAAGTCTCTTCTCCGGTACGAATCAGATGTTCTTCACGATCCGGCCGGCACCGAAATGCAGGGGTCATGCGACCGACGTTGGCGAGGATACGGCCGATCCCCTGAGTGGCTCGCGGATGATGCTCGTCCGTCACGTCACTCGGTTGAAGCGCGTAATAGTACGTGAGCAGTTCGTGCATCGTCCGCTTGATGGAGATTCCTTCAATCTGTAAGTCGCGAAGAAAGTTCGTGAGTGCGCCAATCCCGCCGAGTCGATGAAGTATCGCATCGGTTGCCGTGTTGTCACTGTGATGCAACATGAACGCCATAAGCTGATCAACGGTATGGGTGCGAACAATCTCAAAAGGCAAGAAATAGAATCGGTCGAGAGGATTACCAATGAGGCCAGGGGAGGCAGTTCGCGAGTGTATCCTGATTTTTTCGTCCACTGACAAAGTCCTATTTGCGATTTCGCATGCGATGAGCATTCCTATCGGAACCTTGACCACACTCGCCATCGGAAATCGGTCATCTTCGTTGAAGCCGATGTGAGCTCGCCTCTCGCCGTTGGGATCGAACAAGAGTGCAGAGACACCTAGCCTCCCGCTTGGTCCCAATCGTCTTTGGCAACTTTGGAAAACTTCTGGTGGGTCTTGCGCAACAGTGGACATCCTGTGCCTCGAATCACTGAAGGTTTAACAATGCTTGGTTCAGCAGTTCCCTGCCTCGTTTCAATACGGACTCTCGCCAGGTTTCATCCTGTGGGCAGAAGGTTTCCTTCAGAATCCGCTTTGCCGGATGGTCGAGCGTCCCAGCGCCGTAATAGTGCCAACGGTTTTCTTCCCTCAACGCATGCAGCACCTTCGTCGCACTGTAAGTGCCAAACTCCTGCGTGAGGGCGAAAACCTTTGCCTTCGGCATGGCGCGGGCGAACATAGTGTTCAGAGCGCCTCGAACAGGATAGAATATCCTCTCGATAGTTTCCGATGCCGGTGTGCACATCAATGGCAACGAGCCGCTCGACTGAGGTGAGCCGCTGGGCAAGGAAGGCCTGATATTTCTCACTCACTTCTTCCAAGCGTTTTCCTCCAAAAAACAGTCCTTTCGGGTATTCGTATTGGCCACCAACGACCGCCACTTTAAGGGCGGGCATGCCATGCCTGAGAACCAGCCAGCCGGCCCTGAGCGTATAGAGATCCATAGTTGGCGGGCTCTGGGGATTAAGAAACGAATCCAAGTTGGCATAAGTATCCGGTGCGCCGGCATATGGTTCATCGCCTAAGAAATTTCGGTTCAAGTCCACATTGTTCTCATTGAACCGGCGGAGCCACGCCATCCCGTAGGGATTAAGCACATGGGCTACGATCAAAGCAGCATCTTTGGGAAGCGTTGGGAGATCGTTCAGGAGTTGAAGCTGAATGGCCGATCCCGCAAAACCCTCTACTCCGTGAAGACCAGAAGAGTGCAGAAGTACCGAGCGCGGATTTGCGGCGCCGAACCAGGCGATATCAATGCCGAGGCCTTCGCCGCTTGGTCCGTGGGCTTCCAATGGAATAGTTTCCAGTCGGCCGCCGGCAGTCGTTACTATCTCGCGAAAACGCTGTCTCGCTGTGAAGTAGTCAGGAGAAAAAACTTTTTCAGGCAGCTTCATATGGACCTCCACAGGCTTCTGGTAAATGTAGCGATGCATAATAAGCCAGATAGATGATGCAGACACTAGTGTGAAAACCATGCCCGCAGCGAATTTTTCAATGGTTTTGGTCATGGGTTTTCTCCTAAGTTCGTGAAACTGAAGAGGAGGCCGAGGGCCCTCAACGTCCAGGAACGAGAAATGCTTTGAAGCAACTTGAAAACGGTTTCCTTGTGCTCGATCTCCTCGGCGAAGTGCCAGAGGAAGAGGCGGCGTAGCTCTCCGGTTCGAACGCCTTTCAGCAACTCTTGATCGAGAAAGAAGCTCGCGATCACCGCATTGTGATGTTCGATGGCCGCCGCCGTCGCCAAGTGAAGCTTTGGCGGAGTCAGGGGTTCGAGCAGATGGTAGGACCACCATTCGACAAACTTACGAAAGCTATCCAGGCTCAGACCATCGGCACGCATAGCCTTGAGGAGACGGCCGTGTTCGCGCGAATGCGACCCTTCCTGAAAGAAGAGTCTCTCCAGTTCTTCCCCCAGTTCAGGCGCGATCCTACTCAGATAGCGGCGGCAGCTCCTAATGATGAAGCGTTCGCCGCTGGGAATGAGAAGGGTGTACGCGTTGAGCAGTTGTGTGGTCAGCGGCTTTCCATCATACCAGACGCCGGAAGTGGAAAATCCGCATCGACGATATTCCTCACCGAAACAGCGTTGCAGATAGCGTCCCTCGCGTACCGCCATATTCCAGTTGAACGAAACCGCATAGAGCAATGCCGCCGCGAACACACCTAACCCGTAGGGATAGCTCCGCGGCAATAACATGGGCGCTTGGTGAACCACAAACAGCGAAGCGCCAAGCTCGCATTGAAGAACGCCAAAATAAAGCGGATTGCCGTTCGATGATCTAGACCATCCGATAGGGGACCTGGACGACCTGATCGATGATACGATCCGCACGGCTCTTGAGCGTGGCTACACGCTTCAAGAACTTTGCAAACGCGTGCGGGAACGACTGCTGATCGTGCCACCGGACCACGTGCTCATCATCGAAGATGAGCCGGGAATGCGGCGACTCTTGCGCCAAGAGTTGTCGGACATGCTGCCACTGCTCACAATTGAGGCGACCTCTCCCGATAAACTTATCGGGAATCAGGGTCCAGTTATCGGCGCACTGGTTGTGACTTTGCCGGGACGTGTGTGGAACCTCGTGGCCGGAAATCCTTCATGGATCCTGGCCAGTTGCGTGTCGAAGGTTTGGTGGGCATTTGGTGAGCAATACGACCCGAAAAGGGCAAAAACAGGCGAACACGGTGGCCCTAAACAAGCTCTTCCGAAATGGACGATGGCGATCTGGCATGCTAGCCCGGATGTCTCCAATGCACATCCGCTCAAGGAAAGTGACGTTACCATCTGTAAGCAACTCTCGGAACAGGCCTAACGCACGTTTTTTTTGAGTGTAGAATGTCGGGATGGACGCTCCAGGAGCAGCCTTGGCGAAATCCTCGGCGTTCACCACAAACCAAACTCCGGCAAGAACGATGACCAGCGTTTGCGGCCGCCGCGTGCGATATTCTCAGGTTCCTCATTTGTTCGCTCCTCTCCGTAACGTTCCAGGATTTTCTGCGCCACAAACTTGTTAGGAGGAGGCAAATTAGATCATTGACCGCCGAGGAAAGCAATTCGCGGGCTTATGATTTGTAACAACTCGCTTATTTGACCTGCTTGCCTTACCTCCGCGGCTGGTAATACGATACGCCTCGCTGCAGATAGCCCTGAAAAAACTGGAGGTGTTATGCGTAAGCTTTCGATGTTGCTGTTCGTCATGCTGGCGATCACGATTGTTCTAGTTTTGGGTAATGCGTACCGGGCGGTCCAGGCGCAGGCGAAGACCGGCGCCGGCTTCGCCGCGATTTCGGGAACAAAGGGAGGCCAGGACATCTTTGGACCTTATGACGTCGTGAAGGGATGGCCGAAAGACATCAGCACGGTGCCGGGAAACGAAAAGTGGACATGGGGCGCGGGACAGAGCGTTTACGCCGAGAGCCCAAACCGCGTCTTTATGCTTTTCCGCGGAGAGTTGCCCAATATTCGGCGGCCTCAGACCAGGCCGCTGCCGGAGTTCGGTCCGAGCATCCAATTCCCGATAGGCCGCTTGCCGTGGCGCGATGCGACGGTCGCCGCGCTGCCGGGAGGGGGCGGAGCCGGAGCGGATCCTGGAGATCCCACCAATGGGTGGTCAGGCACAGTCGGCGTTGACGCGAAGTGGGAAAACTGCATTGTCGTCGCGGATGCCAACGGCAACATCATCGAACGGTGGACTCAGTGGGACAAAATTTTGCAGCGACCGCACTTCGTTGCCATCAATCCCTATGATCCGGAAAAGCATGTGTGGGTCCTGGATGATCACATGCACGCCATTTACAAGTTCACGCACGATGGAAAGGAACTCATTCAGACCATCGGCACGCCCAAGATGAAAGGCGCCGATGGTACCCACTTCAACCGTCCGACCTTTCTGGCATGGCTCCCGGACAGCACGATGTTTGTCTCCGATGGGTACAACGGAACGCGCGTCGCGAAGTTCGATAAGAATGGCAAATTCCTCCTCGACTGGGGACAGAAGGGCACGCCGCCGAACGAGAAGCGCCCTGGATATTTCAATAATGTTCATGGCATCGCGGTCGATCCTCAGACCCGGCGAGTCTTTGTGAATGACAGGGCCAACCACCGCATTCAGGTCTTCGATGAAAACGGCAAATACCTGTATGAGTGGAGCCCTGGCCAGGAGCCGTCCGACATTCACCTGATTTACATCGGCGTGGACCGGACGCTGTGGGCTTTTGACCGCGGGACGTCCAAGATGCTGAAGTACGATCTGGACGGGCACTTCCTCTACTCCTGGGGCGTATGGGGGGATTTTGCCGGCGGCTTCTGGGGTGTACACGGTTTCAGCGTGGACCAGGAGGGCAACTTCTACGTGGCCGAAGTGGACAGCGGACGGGTGCAAAAGTTCCGTCCCCGTCAGGGCGTCAATCAGGCTTTCCTGGTGAGCAAGCCGGTCTACTCTGCGTGGAAATAAAGCTCGGAACAGGAGGCAGTTTTATGAAGCTCGTGTCGAGGCGAACGATCCTTGGCGCCACGGGAGCGGCGGCTATTTGCCTGCTGGCTGCCCGGTTGGCAGGCGGGCAGGCTGGGTTAGCTCAGAAACCGCAGTTGGCGGAAGAGGTCTTCAAAAACGTGCAAGTGCTCAAGGGCATTCCCGTGGACGAATTCATGAGCACGATGGGCGTCTTCTCCGCCGCCCTGGGCATGTCCTGCGAGGATTGCCATGCCGCGAACGACAGCAAGTGGGAAAACTACGCGCTCGACACGAGTACGAGAAAGCGGACGGCTCGCAGGATGATTCTGATGATGTCCGCGATCAATAAAGACAATTTCGGCGGACGGCAAATGGTGACCTGCTACTCCTGTCATCGCGGAGGCGATCACCCCAAAGTCACACCGAATTTTAGCACCCTCTACAACATGCCCGAAGAGCCGGATGACGTTATCGAGCAGGCTCCCGGCGCGCCTTCGCCCGATCAAGTTCTCGACAGGTATATCCAGGCGCTCGGCGGGACGCAGCGGTTAGCCAACCTCACCAGCTTTGTGGCCAGGGGAACTAGCGCGGGATATGGGCCAGAAGGAGACAAGCGCCCCGTGGAAATCTTTGCCAAAGCTCCAGGTCAGCGCACCACGATTATCCATACCCTGAACGGAGACAGCACCACGACCTCCGACGGCCGCGACGGTTGGATCGCTGCACCGCTCAGACCGGTGCCGGTGCTCGCCCTAACCGGAAGTAGTCTGGAGGGCGTCAAGCTGGAGGCGGAACTGTCTTTCCCGGCGCAGATCAAGCAAGCGCTTAGCAAATGGCGAGTCGGCTTACCAGCGACGGTTAACGATCGCGAGGTCCAGGTCGTCCAGGGAACCGGCGCCGGAGGGGCGATCGCAACGCTATACTTCGACGCGGAGTCCGGCTTGCTTGTCCGGCTGCTGCGATATTCAAGCTCGGTGGTCGGCCGCACGCCCACGCAGATTGACTACGCGGATTATCGCGAGGTCTCCGGAGTCAAGATGCCATTTCGCTGGACCGTGACGTGGCTGGATGGGAAAGAAAATTTTGAACTCAGCGAAGTGCAGCCGAACGCACCAATTGACGTGGCGAAGTTCGCCAGACCGTCCCCGCCAACGCCGCCGCCAGTCCGACCCGCAACGCGGTAGCCCTTGGGTGGGTTGACGCAGTGCTCATTCTCCCACCAGGAGAAGAACGGCCGAAGGGCCGGATAGGGCAACAGTGTACGAGCTAGTCCGTATTTCTGACGGTCCCCATGTAATCGCCGGCTAGCCCGCGTTCCAGCGCCGAAGCTTTCTTCAAAGAGCTTCATCATACGCTTCCTTCTAACCAGGAACTGTCGCCGTACTTTTTCGCTTCCCGGCGACCCGTGTCCCTGCCGCGCCTCCGAGTATTTTTAGACCATGAGCAACGATGTACAGTAAAGGCTCAGGTTGGGCCAAAGTCAGACCGACGTACAACAGCGTGGCAACAACTCCAACCAGAATTCCGTGCAAGACAAAGCGGGACTCAATTCCTCGCCCTACCCACACAGCGAACAAGAAAGTCATCACAAAAGCGGCCGGGGGAACGGTGTAGCGGGCAGGCCCTTCGCCAAAAAGCAAAACGGCAGGAATGAAGACCGCGAAGATACCCACTTCTGCCAGAAACCCGCCAATCCAAACTCGCCCCCAATGAATTCTCGTAGAAGTATTCATTTGAATCGCTCGTTCCGCCGAATCGCCCGGCAATTTGCGACCTCGATGGTAATGGTCGGTTTCGCAAAACCAACTATTCCTTCTGGAGTTCAGGGCACAACCGGTGTTTGAGCCGGCCTCGCAGCCTGCTGACTCAGTACCTGCCCGCTCGGCAACGTCACGGAAACGAAAAGTCCCACAAGGGCCACTATGCCCGTTCGGCCGATTCGTGACTTGCTCATCGTATCCTCCAAAATTTGTTCTTACTCTAGCAGTGCTCA
This sequence comes from Acidobacteriota bacterium, assembly GCA_003222815.1. Classification (GTDB taxonomy): domain Bacteria; phylum Acidobacteriota; class Terriglobia; order 20CM-2-55-15; family 20CM-2-55-15; genus 20CM-2-55-15. The sequence continues at coordinate 49,513 of QHXC01000418.1, forward strand.
CTGAGCCGAATAAAACGAAGAATAACCCATCGCTGTCCCCTACGAAAGAGAGCTCCGCAAGGCGGATTCCTCAGCAGGACGGGCCCAGTGCGACAAGTTCGCGAGCCGATAACTCCCCTGCGTCACCATCACGGCGTAGCCTTCCTTCACCAATGCCCGGTTTCCGAGACCAGCATCCGGACGCGACAGGCCCGTAACCCGCGCGAGCTCGCCCGGCACCGTGAGTCCGGCGCCGTCCAGAAAACATCGGGCAAGTTCGCGCAGCGCCGTTTGCCGATGGATCTTCCGCGCCAATTCTTTCGGGAAACGCTCTTCGGCCAGGCCCCAGAGGTAAGTGAACTTTGGTTGATAGACCACTTCGCTCGGCACAACGATCATTGAGGCCTGGAGTTCGTCAATCGCACTCGTGAAGACTTTGCGATCCGTCACACCGGACTTGGCGCGCAGATCTGCCGTCGCCATCTCCCACTCCCTGCGCAACACGCGCAGTACGGCGAGAGCGTTGTTGCTCAAACGCGTCTTCTGCTCGCTTCGCGGCACTCCCCACAGCGCGTTGAAGTAGGGGATCATGCGAGGCGCGAGGAACATCGCTTTGCCGCGAGGCAGCTTGCCGTAGTAGACGCGTCCGCGACGCAGGATCTGGTCTTTCAGCATCCAGGTGTGGGAGGCTTCCGGGTCCTTCTGCACATTGCGCGGCATAACGGCGTCGCGGCGTCCGCAGACGGCCACATAGAGGGACGGACCAGGTCGGCGCGAGTCTGTCAGGCAGGTCGTAAACCCAACACGTTCAATGAAGCGCTCTGCCTGCTCTGCGGTTTCCAAGCAACCGGCGCCTTCACGCTGCCAACGCGAGTCGCGGTACTCTTCGATTTCATCGGGAATCAGTGGTCTCCGCATGACTCATTCCATAATGTGCGAGAGGAGACGCACATGTCGAACCGGCTGCGTGATCCAGGAGCGACGAGTCACAACGCAAGGAGCGAAGCGCGGCAGCTTGAGACAAGGTGTGAAGACGATGGGCAGTGAGGTCTTTTGAATTTCAGAGATCCTGATCTCGCCGGACAATTTGCAGCAAACGGGGAAAACAGAATGAGCCGGAATTCCCCTCCTTTGCCAAGGAGGGGAATTTTCGCTTCGTATAGGTTCATCCTGAGTTAGTCCCGCTTCATGTCACCTACATCACTTACATATCCAGCCGCCGATTCCCTGCCTCGTGTCATGGCAAGGCGCCACGCTTTCAGGCGCTTCGAGCGAATAGTAAACCTTGAAATTATCGCCCGCCTTTTTATTGAAGTTGTACACGGCGATGGGATCCCGCGGCTCCGGATCGTTCGGTGACATCCGGTAGTTCATGGAAATCGCTGCCGGCGGATTTAGCGGGTCCACGGGCACATTCAGCGGCCCGAAGACGGAGTCGCGTATTACAGCTTTTTTGATGGGGATTCCCGCTTCAGCGCTGGCGCTGTAAACGGTCGCAATGACGGCCCCGATGTAATTTCGGAAATATCCATCCTCAACGGCTACGGAACCGTCGCCGCGTCCGGGTTCCGCGCTCCGGAAGTCCTGGTAGAAAGGACTCGAAATACCTGTTCGCATTCCTTGGACATCGGCTTTGCGAACAACGATAGTTTTGGAGACATAGTTAGACAGCCAGAGACCGGCCGGGCTTTCAACCTGACGCGCCAGGATCGAGGTGTCGCCACGAACCGTGACTCCATCAACGATCAGCTTGTCGGCCGGCGTGGCGGTCAGACCGTGACGCGAGGGATGCCACACACGCAGGTTCCTGACCGTTCCATTCCACCCGAATGCGACGCCCGCCTGCATGGCGCCGTACGCTTCATTGTTGTTGAATTCAAGCACAGGGGCGCTTGTCGTATCGAGCGTTACAGTCTGGGGATCGCGACTCGTGTCGGCGCCCTTGAAGGCGGGAATGTGCACGACGTCGAGTGAACCCGCGGCGAGAGCGAAGCCGAAGGCGTCCGCATTTGCGGCCACATTGTTGCGAATGTAGTTGTTGGGGCCGCGGAACCAGAAGCCCGCGCCCTCACCGCCCGGATCGGGTCCGACGCCAAGATAGCCGCTACGGGGCGCGAAATCGCCGGATCCTTCAATGCGCAACGCAAAATTGTGATCGAACACGTTGAAACTCTCGGTACCATCTTCAGTGACGATCCCGGCTCCGCGCGCATTGTACACGACGTTGTCACGTATCAGCCCGTAATGACTGTTATGAATCGTGATACCCCACTTCGGCGCACTGTCGACGGAGTTGCCGATCAGCGTGAACTGGTAACCACTGGAGGGCGTCTCCTTTGGACCGAAAGCGTGATGGAAGTGAATCGCGTACCGGCCGATCTGGTTGCTGCCGAACCGGACCAATCGTCCGTTCCTATCGAATTCGGAATTGTCGAGTACGCCCATCCGGGTCCGGCCCATATCACGGACTTCGACATATCGCAGATCGACGGTGGTGTGCGAAATGAAAATCATGTGGCCGCGAGTACCCGCCGGATTCTCAGACCGAATCACGACATTCCGGCTCACATTGCCCACATGCGGTAGAAACTCGAGTTTCCCGTCGGCATTTCGCGCGCCTTTGTGGGAATACCGAAGAGGCGCCGACAGCGTGACCTGAGTCGCTGAAATGGACGCAATTCGCAGCTGTTCGTCTTGCGGTTCATAATTCGCGCCACGTTCGTTTGTGCGCAGCTGGCGCGTGTCCGGGATCACAATTCGATCGCCGGTCATCCACCCGCTCACGGGATCACTCACCATGAGCATGGTGTCGCCAGCCATAGGTTCCCGGGCCAATCGCACAAATGTCGGTGATTTCGCTGAACCGTGCATCGTGATTTTCCCAAGGCCTTCGATGCCGGTGCCGATTTGCGCGGGATCGATGTTCCTGTCAATGGCTTGATCGGCGATGACGATTTCGGCGGTGACATTCGACGCGATAGGCTTGGCGGCCGTCCCAATTTCCAGGTTTCCGTCCTCCATCACCATCAGGTTGCCGACCCTGAGCCGGGTGTTTGCATCCGTTGCGAAACGCAGAGCGCCGTTCACCTCGATGCAATTCAGCCTGGCATCACTAACGGCATTGAAGGTCACAACGTGGCCGGCCTCGATCCGGACCTTGTCGTTTGTGCCGGGAATTTTCCCGGTCGACCAGATTTTCGAATCGGACCACGCGCCACTGCCGATGCTCCGCACCGTCGGATTTGCGCAGAAAAAGGGAACGCCCTGCGGTACACCGCTGACGGCGGGAGTGTGGTTGTGAACGTCCTGTGCAGTGCCTGACGTGGGCTGGAAAGCGACCGCGCCGGCTATGAGGCCAACGCTGAAAACGAAACGAAAGATCCGCGTTCGCATGAGAGAACTCCTTCGTAGGAAATTGTGATGCTACAATGTCGCTTCGTACTATACATCGCATTAGGAGGTTGAGCGTGCGTCAATTTTTTCTGCGAATGTTTCTTTGCAGCATCCTGCTGGCAGTCGTCACCGGCATCGTCATAATGGCTCAGGGAAAGGGAAATCCGGAAGCCGCCAAGGTCAAGAATCCGGTGGCCGCGACGGCGGAGTCCATTGCCGCAGGAAAACAGATTTATACGCGATACTGCGCAGTCTGCCACGGGACTAACGGTCAAGGCGGATCCGGCAGCGACATCAGTCCGCCGGCGCCGGATCTGACGGATGAGGAATGGAACCACGGATCGACGGACGGCGAGATCTTCGACGTCATCAAAAACGGCGTGCCGCCGGATCTCAATATGGGGCCGTGGAGGGACCGGATCAAGGATCCGGATATTTGGAATGTTGTGAACTTTCTAAGGTCGATCGCGAAGAAGAAGTAAGGGTTATTGGGCTAGTGGGATCAGTTAGTCATTTGAATGTACATATGACGCCGCACATGGGACATTTAACATTCGACTTTGGCTCTGGCTCTCCCAAATGTCAAATGTGTGATGTCCTATGTACGACGTCACCTGTACTTGTCAAACGACCGACTGACCAAATGACACAATAGGTATTACATCAACCTACTTCGCTAACGGATCCGGCCTCACCTGGAACTTCACCAGCTTGCTGGTGTTCCCCTTGCCACCCTCAGCGTGGAACGGTGCGCGCGTAGCAAAGGTTGTGTAAATGGCCTTTCCCTTCCAGCCGGCGCTGGGATCATCAATCCGGCCATCCATTCCTTTTCCATAGTACCCCATTGGATAGGGCACGCGGAAAGTCAGGAACTTGCCATCTATAAGCGCCAGGAGTCCTTCGGATTCATTCCCGGTTGCCATTGGAATATTCTTTCCGACACCCAGCATATCGAAGCGATCCACAAAGTTGTAATACGCCGAGTCCGCGCTGGCCGAATCGACGGCTCCTTGGTAGTTCGGTCCCGGATACGCGTAAAACGCCCAGCCTTCGGGGCACTGCTTACCGGTGGCGGTCGGGCCGTTCAGCGGGCCTTTGCATTTGCGACGGTCGAAGCTCGCGAGCTGACCACTGGACAGCGTCGTCCAGACGACTCCGTTGCTATCGACGTCCATGCCGCGGGGAGCAAACCCTTGACCGGATGCCTTCGGATCATTAAACGGCACGTCGTAGATCTCCGACAGCGCTGTCGCTGGCGGGTTCTTCCCTAGGTCAAGACGAACGAGCGAACCGGGCATGCCCAAAACCGATCCCCAGACCACATTATTTTCGACCGGGCTCGGAGCGACACCGTAAAACGGGGCATTGATCCGCTTGTCTTTGGTGGGATTGACCGGCTGATCGATTTCAACATAATCGTCGCGCTTGCCATTGCCGTTGGTGTCGAGGACGAACACGGTCCAGCCCTGCGCCTTTTGTTCATCACCGGTCTGATCGTAAATCTTCGTATTGAACCAGCCCTCGACGGGACCGCCGCCAGTGAACCACAGCGTGCCGTTGTTGTCGAAATTCAAATGGTGCGTGCCGAAGCAGGTGTCGATCGTTATGACCTTCTCGGTTTTGGGATCATACATCTGCATCTGCCGGCCGCTTTGTTTGATCGCGAATGCCTTTGCCGATGGATGGTTCGAGCCTTCCTGACAGAAGGGCGAAGTCTGATTTGGCCGGACTCGCGCCGCGATCCACACTCGGCTCTTTTCATCCATTGCGAAGCTGTGCGCGTTGGCATGGCTCGTCCAGATCACCTCGTCACCCCAATAAGGAGATGGCGCCGCGGGTGGTGTGTCGGCTTCGCTGGGCGTCTTCGGATCGCGATAGGTAAGCGCGATCTGCGTTGCCCGGTTGGTCTTCGGGTCTACAACCGGCATGTAATCGGCGCTGGCCTCGAGAGCTCCATAAATACGCCCGTTCGCATTGACTGTCGGGTTCCGCTTGTCGCTCGCGATTTCATCATGGAGATAGACCTTCGGATCGGCCCAATCCCACATCGTGACGACGACGTTACGTTCTTTGCCCTGCGGACGCGCGGGCTCAGCCGACGGCAACTCACCTTTAGCAATCCGGTCGCTCCAGTCTGCCCACATGGACAGCGCTCGAGCGCGCCCGACCTGAGTGAAGCGGTTGCTCATTCCGCCTCCGGCTTGCCCAGACTGGATGCGTCGATCCCACGCGTCGATCGACGAGTCGAATGTGCCGAGGGCTTTGGGAATTTCACGCGTCGCCTTATTGCCGATTTGATGACAGCCCGTGCAGCCGTCCGTATTGACGATGTTGCGAATCCACTCGCCCTGACTCTTGATAGTTTCCGAAATCCCGTTACCTTTGTCCCCTGTTCCCGGGAAATCGCTCTTGCCTGGCAGCCGCAGCAACGCGAGCCAATACTGCGCGGGATAATAGGCCGCTGCGGCCTTCTTGTCCGGCGCCGGAACGGCCTTCAGATTCACCGTCTTGCCAGGCGCCGCCTTGACCTTCGGGGAATCGACCAGTCCGTACCCACGGACCCACACATCATAATTTCCTTTTGGCAGGTCGGGCACAAGGTAGCGACCTTGATCGTCCGTCACCACGCTTTTAATTAAACGGGTTGGCAGATCTCGAGTCTCTGCGATGACCCATACTCCCGCCTCCGGCCCACGTGGACCGGTTACCACTCCGCCTATATCGTCCTCGTCGATGCGGACCGCCGCTGCCCCAGCGGGGGCTTGTCGGGCGCGCATGCCAGTCATCGAGACTGTCAAAATCACCGCGGGGCCGACCACAATCATTCCCAGATACAGCACTCTCTTCGTCATGTTGTTTGACCTCCTTCGAGCACTCCGAGAGTTTCCTACCATCAGACCAGTACAGTCAATCTATTTGGAAAGGCGCGTAAACACTTTGTGAATTGCGCTCGCGTTTGGCATATTGCAAGGCGGCAGCGGAATTTATCCCGAACTATTGATAGGTGAAGACGTAGACGGCGCCAGCCCCTAATGCCGAGTTGTCGTTCTGGTTTCCATTGATGCCCTTGGCGGCGCTGCCTTCGCCGCGGGCGCCGACGGCCATGAGCCTGCCGTCCTTGCTCAGGGCCATCGCGCTTCCAAACTCGTCGTACGCCTCGGCGTTCGAGGCCTTGACGTAAGCCTGCTGGGCCCAGGTACTGCCGGTACGAGTGAAGAGGTAGACGGCGCCAGCGTCCTCGGCCGCGTCGTCCGGTTGCCCATTGATGCCCCTGGCGCTTCCATTTTCGACTTGCGCGCCCACCGCCAGCGTATCGCCGTCGCCGCTAAGAGTCAGGCGGGAACCGAACCAATCTTCTTTACCCGGGTTCGAGGACTTGATGAACGCCTGCTGAGTCCAGGTAGTGCCGTTGCGAACAAAAACGTACACCGCACCGCTGGAGTTATCCATAGGCTGGTCGTTGTCGCACACAGCAGGAGCGCCAGGAAAGACACCAGGCATCATGCAGTCTTCGTCGGCGGCGCCGCCCGCGATGGTGTTGCCGTCCTGACTGATCGCAATCGCGTATCCCAGTGAATCGCCGTTCTCGGCATTCGAGGCCTTGAGATAAGCCTGCTGCGACCACGTGGCACCGGTCCGCGTAAAAACGTATATCGCGCCTGAGCCACGCCTGCCCTTGTCCTGAACCCCGTTGATCTCTCTGGAGGAACCGTCTTCGTCGTAGGCGCTGGCCGCCAGCGTGTTGCCATCGGCGCTCAACCCCACGGAATAACCGAACAGGTCGGCGGCATCCGTGTTTGAGGTTTTGATATACGCCTGCTGGCTCCAGGTCGTGCCGGTCCGCGTGAAGACGTAAACGGCGCCGGACCCCGGCTGTGAGTTGTCGTTCTGGTCGCCGTTGATGCCCTTGGCACCGCTGTCCTCACCGATGGCGCCCACCGCCAGCGTGTTGCCGTCAGCGCTCAAACCGATGGAGAAGCCGAACTGGTCTCCATCACCGAGTTGATCTCCGACTCCCGCCTCGCCTGTGTTCGAGGCTTTGATATACGCCTGTTGGCTCCAGGTGGCACCCGTGCGCGTGAAGACGTACACTGCTCCGGCCTGAGGAATGGAGTTATCGTTCTGGTCTCCATTAATGCCTTTAGCGGCACTGGCCTCATAATAGGCGGAGACGGCCAGAGTGTTCCCGTCCTGACTCAACGACACAACGTATCCGAATTTGTCGCTCTGTCCCGGATTGGACGCTTTGATATACGCTTGCTGGCTCCAGGCCTTGTTTCTACGCGTAAAGACGTAAACCGCGCCGGCGCTGTAGACCGAATTGTCGTTCTGGTCGCCGTTGATGCCTTTGGCCCCGCTGCTTTCATAAGGAGCGCCCACCGCCAGCGTGTTGCCATCACCGCTGAGAGCAACACCGTGTCCCTCCAGCGTGCCGCCGTTGCCGAAACGGTCACCCATCTCCGTGTTCGAGGCCTTGAGATAGGCAACCTGCCTCAATTGCGTAGAGGGCGGGGAGAAAGAAACCGAACGTGTTTGCGCGCTCGCAATGACAATGGTGCCGAGGACGGCCAGGCACAACAAAACACCCGAAAGCTTTCTGCCTTTCATTTACTTTCGCGGAGCCGCAGCCGGCAGCTCATAATTGTTCGTGCGGAAGAGTTCCTTGCCGCTATCGGTCATCACGATGTTGGCTTTCTCTGTCAAATTGATGTACGGCGCGCCACTCTTGACGCGCCGGCCGGTGATCGTGATTTTGTCTCCAAACTTCAGAGTGTTCTTCGTCCAACCGAAGTTCTTTGCCAGAGCGTTTCTTCCACCCATTTCTGCCTGCCACCGCACCTGTTGGCCCTTCTCATTGGGGATGTCGAGGACGATGATCGAATGCGGATCGACCAATTGCACCTCCACAACGGTTCCCGTCATCACGATCACGTTTTCCTCGTAACGCCCCGCATCTCCGTGATGGGCGAAAAATGGAACCGGGGTCAGCAGACTTGCGGCGACCACAAACAACATGAGTACCTTGCTCTTCATATGAAACGACACCTCCTGGCGTGAGTAATGTCACATGATTTTCTGTCGTGTGTCAAACACCCGCGTCGCTCCCCTTCGCCAATTCAAATGCTGCTGCAAGCCTGGTGCGCGCGCCGGGCTGCGCGAGCACGGAGTTCCCATCCACCGGTTGACATTCAAATCGTGACGGTGATACGTTCCCGCCAAAAAAAAGGCGTTGTATTTCAAATCATCGACCGGAGGAGGTCTATATGTATTCTTTGACATTCGGCATCCGTGAACTGCGGCGTAGCTCTGCCCCGAAGGTGGTTCTAGGTCTGTGCCTCTCAGTGTTTCTGATTTCTGTGCCAGTATTCTCGCAAGCGAATATGGGTCGTATTCTCGGAAGCATCACGGACTCATCCGGCGCGGTCATCGGCGGCGCCAGGGTGACCGTCACGGATGTGGAGAGAGGCACATCACGGGTTCTGACCACAGACGAAGCCGGAGCGTACAACGCGCCCAGCCTTCTTCCCGGGACATACCTGATCCGGGCCGAGCTTACAGGCTTTAAGAGCATCGAGCGCCCGAATGTCGTGTTGGAGGTTGGTCGGGAACTCAAGATCGACTTCTCTCTCGAGCCCGGCGCGATTTCCGAAAAGGTTACCGTGACCGACGAGGTCCCGCTGGTGGAGACCACGACCGCAGTCCTGGGCGGCACGCTGCAACCTGGAACGATCGCGGACTTGCCTTTGAATGGCAGGAATTTCATGAACCTGCTGCAACTGCGGCCCGGCGTGACGATCTACCCCGGCGGCGGCGCCTGGACACAGACCACCAACGGCCTGCGTCCCGAGCACAACGTTTATATTCTGGACGGTATCACGGCCATGGAACCCCTGGGCGGCCAGAGCACCATCAATTCAGTCAGCCTCGCCGGCGACGCTGCTTCGCTGTTGGCGATCGACACTATCCAGGAGTTCACGACGCAGCAGAATCCCAAAGCAGAATTCGGTTGGAAGCCCGGCTCCGTCACGAGCGTCGCGCTGAAGTCCGGTACCAACATGTGGCACGGGACGGGCAATTTTTTTGGACGCACCGACCGGACGGACGCGAGAAACCCATTTCTTGCCGGTGATCAGAAGCAGCAAATCAGCCTCAAGGAGTTTGGGGCCACGCTTGGTGGACCTCTCAAGAAGGATAAAGCGTTCTTCTTCTTTGCGTACGAAGGTCAGCGCTACACCGTAGGAAACCCGACGGTGTATACCTACCCCAGTCTGGATCCGAATGCGCTGCCGATCGCGGGAACCACGACAAGCCTCGTGAGGGCCTGTAATACGGTGAGGTCTGCGGGTACACCGCTGAGTGCGACCAGCCTGAAGACCTCGGGGCTCGATGCGAATTGTAATCGAACCTCCGGCTATTCCATTTTCGATCTCCCGTCAGTGTTCGAACGCGCGAAAGACGCTAATGGCGCCGCCGGGGCCAATATTTCCGGAAGCCTCAACACCGAGTATTCCGTAGACGGCGGCCTGGCAAAAGTGGATCTCCATTTTGGGGATAAGAATACGGTCAACGGTAAGTATTACGTCGGCACGCACCGAGGATTGGTTGTTAACAGTCAAACCATCACTCAGCCTTACTGGCGGCCGAGCGATAATGCGTGGGTTTATTTTTCAGGAGCGCAGTGGGACTATGTCCCCAGTTCCTCCGTAGTCAATACGTTCCGATTTGGTTATAACCGGTTTTATCAATGGTTCGAAACATCGGATTGCGAGGGTTCGGGCAATGGCCAGCCCGACTACGGCATTCCCTTCGGCTACGGCACATCGAAACCCGTCTGCGGGTTTACGAACATCACGCTGACCAACTTCTCCGGCAGCATCGGTTGCTGCTCCAGCTTCCCCAAGTACTATGGCCCGGATAACATCTTCGAGTTCATCGATAACGTTTCGTATTTGCGCGGACATCACACCTTCAAGATGGGAGGCGAGTCCCGCAGTACAAGCATCGGGCACGGAGGCACATTCAACCGCGGCCGTGGCCAGGTCACTTTCAGCACGCTGGAAAACTTCATGTCCGGGACGAGCAGCGGCAATGGACAGATTTTCATTGGCGACCCGCGCCGGCACGTCAGCGGACAGGCGATGGCAGCTTTCTTCCAGGATGACTGGCGCATCACACCGAGGCTGATGTTGAACCTTGGCGTGCGCTATGAGTACACCACGCCAATCACGGAAGCCCACAACCAGTTTGCGAACTTTGACGCAGCCCGTGGCCTCTTGCAATTGGGAAAAAACACCGACCAGATGTGGAAGCCAGATAAAAACAACTTCGCGCCGCGCGTGGGTTTCGCCTGGGACGTGCAGGGCAATGGAAGGACCGTGGTGCGCGGAGGCGCCAACATCACTTACGTTACACCGGGCTGGTGGATCTTCCTCTCCCAGCAAAACAACAACAACCCGTCCGTTGGTCTGGCCACCAACCCCAGCGGATTCCTGCTTTGTAAGGGTGCAGTGAACACGGCGGGTCCCGGTTGTGCGCCCGGTGTGGCAACCGACCCGACGATCGGCGACATCCGGTCCGCTGGTCTGCCGCTCCCGCCCGCGACAGTGACGGGTGGCGTGCAGGCGCCGGTGCCTGGGCAGCTCAACTGGAATCAGTCTGCTGCGGTATACGGAGGCAATATTTACCCTAGCTCCAGCGACACAAGTGTTCTGAAATGCGGGACCAACCGGCTCTGCACCGTCCAGGCGACGAACCCAAATCTGAAAAACGCCTACGTCATGAGTTGGTCTCTGGGTATTCAGCATGCCATCACGCATAACATCTCACTCGACCTCAGCTATGTCGGCAACCATGCCACGAAGTTGTTGGCTCTTGAATACACAAACACTCCGTCTCCAGGCGCCGGGTATTGTCTCGGCTTCACACCGGCGCAGATCGCGGCAGTCGCGGCCGCCAGCCCGGCCACACCTTGCCCAACCGCGATCACCGTTTCGACCGGCACCAATGCTACGGCGATTCAGCTCTCAAGGCCGCTCAATGGCCAGTTTCCGTACTATTCGTACATCTACACCGTGTCGAATCCTCTGCATTCCAATTACAACGCAGCGCAGATGACGCTGACCCAGCGGGCCAGCCATGGTCTGTCCTACACCGTCGGCTTCACCTTCTCCCATGCCCTCGATCAGCAGACCGGTGAACGCGGCGGGCCCAATGGAACACCGGGAGACTTTAGAAGTGATTACTCGAGCAGCGATTTCGACATCCGCAGGCGCTTAACCGCGACGGTCACTTATGCCCTTCCTGGCAAACCAGGTTTCAAACAGATGCTGGAAGGCTGGAAGCTGACTTCCATCGTCAGCATTCAGAGCGCGCTGCCGTGGGGTGTCATCGGAAGCCGGGGTTCGGATCCCTCGGGAATCGCCGAATTCCAGGAGCGATGGAACTTCTTCGGGGACGCGAGAGACTTCAGCGGCCGTAAAACCAACTCGGTTCCATTCTTCCTGCCCGGGGCAACGCCGCCGGTTGGGCGTAGCGCTTCCGAGCTGGCCATCAATAACGCGGCTTGCACGGCGGTTGCCGGGCCTCCGGGATCGCTCAGTTACGTCGCGCTTCAGAGATGGGGTTGCTTTGTAGAAGGCACATCCGTGATGGTTCCTCCGGCTATCGGAACCACCGGCACTATGGGTCGCAATACATTCCGAGGCAATGGCCTCCACACGTGGGACGGCTCAGTGATAAAAGATTGGAAATTTACTGAGAAATTCACGGGCGAGTTCCGGGCCGAGGTCTTCAACCTTCTCAACCAAACCCAATACGGCAACCCCCAATTCAATGGTGCAGGCGGCAACACTCCATTCGGAACGCCTGGGAGTTTTGGCGCGTCGCAGGCCACGCCGGATGTCTCGAATAACAACCCGTCGCTCGGGAGCGGTGGCTCCCGCGAGTTTCAGTTCGGATTTAAGGTGATCTTTTAATCGTTGTCGTCCGGTAGTCCCAGGACTTGGTCGTCTTCTCTGAAAACCCGGTGTGGCCGCGTGTATGGCGTTAGAAGGAATTACCGATGAAAGGCAACATGCGGCCACAGTATATGACTCCAACCCAGAGGAATATTGCAGACGCAGCGATAACTTTTGAGGTTAACGGCGCGTCATCTCCCGGTCCTAAAGCCCAGGGCTCGTCGAACATCGTCAGGTAGAGGAGGTTCACTCCAGCGAGCATCACTAGAACTATCTTCCAGAAGAAAGCAACATTTTGCGTGTACTGTCCGGGAGTTGCGATGAAGAACAACATGCCGGTCATGGAATTGATACCGAATCCCAAAATCCCCAAAGGTAACATCCGATGCAACGCAGCAAATGGCAGGTTTTTCCCTATGCCCAGCATTCGCAGATTAACTACCAGCACAACGCCCAACAAGAGAGCCAGCCCGATGAAGTGAAGGGTCTCGCTTGCCGGCCATACCCACGGGCGGCCAAGGACGAACGATGCAATGGAGGCGCTCTTGATCCATTCGGAGCCCACTGTTCCAGACGCAATCTCCGGATGGCGGATATCACCACCGATGTCCGCGGCTCTCGCCATGAGGACCAGGGTCACCACCGAAAGCAGCAGGACGGCTGACAAGTTCCAGCGCGTCGGACGTGAGATCCGCCGAAACTGCCACAGTCCGAGCCAGGCGACGAGGCCAGTGATCTCCATGAGCACCAGTGCCGGAAGCGCCGCATCCCGGTGTGTTTCAACCAAGTCTTCGGACACGCCCTGGCGGCCCTTAATCGCCGCCTGGGCGGCATTGCCAGTCATATACGTCGGAAGCGACAAGAGAGCAATGCCGAAGAAAACTGCAAGGCTGGCTCGCTTGAGGTCGTCACTTTTTCCAACGAGGGAAACAAGGAATAAGCCAAGCGCAATAACTGTGCCGACAGTCGGGACATGATTTAGTAAGAGGTGTAGATGTATCAGATTCATAGTGACTCCTTAAAACGCAATTCCCGGAGAGATAATAGCGCAGATTGAAATTTGCGTAAAATCAGGAGCCCTTTTGACAGGGTTCGGAGCGTGGTACCACAATCAGCGCTTTCTTAGGGCTTGCGCAAAAATAACTTGGCAGAATGCGGGCTCGGGAGGATCTGACTAATGTTCAATTCCCAATGCTCAATTCTCATCCGAAAGGAGAAGCGGCCGCAGTGGAACATTTGTCAATCCGACATCCACTTCGGATGAGAATTGAGCATTGGGAATTGAGCATTGGTCAGATCCCCGGTCGGATTCAGGGCAGCGGATTCTGCCAAGTTATTTTTGCTCGAGCCCTTAGCGCTATAGCCTGTCTGGGAAGCGCACGATGAATCCATCCCGGTTGGGCATCCGCACCTTGGGCAGCGTCTGGGCGTTCATCGTGTCGTTCTCTCCAATGAGTTTGTTGAGCGAGAGAATGTAAGCGGTCAGTGCGTAAACTTCGTCGTTGGCGAGCGATCTCGGTTGCCGCCATGGCATTGCGCGGCGAATGTAATCGAAGAGGGTTGTCGCGAACGGCCAGAAGTTGGCGATGGTCTTCTCCGACTCCATATCCTTAATCGGGCCGCCGCCGACCAGCGCGGCGTTGGCGCCGCCTTTGCCGTTTTCGCCGTGGCAAATCGAGCATTTTGCCGCGTAGATGCGGGTTCCCTCGGCGGGCGTGCCGCTGCCGGGCGGGAGGCCAGTACCGTCCGGCAGGATGTTGATGTCCCAGGCCGCGATCTCGGACGGATTGATCGGCTTTCCAAGATTTGGCGCTTGGGCGAAGGCCGTGCTCGAACCGAGAGCCAGCGTGAGCGCGACAACGGATCCTTGAAGCTTACGCGTATACATGCTTCACCTCCCCGCTGCGCTCGATCGCCCATGTCGTGATGGCGTTGTAGTGTTGGCTCGGGAAGCCGGTGACGGGCGGAACGCGCGTGGTCTCGCCGCGCACACTCACGATCTGGGCTCGGGTCGGCTGCACGTAACCAGCCTCGTCCCACGCTCGGCTCTGCAATGCCGCGGCGCCGCCGTCCCAACGCCACGGCACGCGGAACCGGGTGAACGCTTTGCTGTGCACGGGCTCCTGCAGTGCGGCTTGCGCCCAGCTCTGGCCGCCGTCGGCCGACACCATGACCTTTGAGATCCGGCCGTGGCCCGAATAGGCGACGCCCGAAATCTCATAGAAACCGGGCCCTTTCAATGCGAGCCCGGGCGAGGGGTGGGTGATGAAGGATTTGACCTCCTGGAGGAAATAAAACTGATACGCCTTCCCGCCCGGCAGGATCGGCGCGTAGGTCCTGGCCTCGTAGAAGCTCATGCCCGGCACTTCGGTTAGCTGGATCCGACGCAGCCATTTGACGTTCATATTGCCTTCCCAGCCGGGCAAGAGCAACCGCATCGGATAGCCGTTCCCAGGCATGATCCGCTCGCCGTTCTGGTAAAGCGCGATCATGGCGTCGTCCAAGGCCTTGGTCAACGGCACGCTGCGGCTCAAGTGTGGGGCGTCGGCGCCTTCGGCGATGAGCCACTTCGCCTTTGGGTCGATGCCGGTTTCCTCAAGCAAAGTGGAGAGCATGACGCCGGTCCACTCGGCCGAGGACACGAGGCCATGCAGCGCCTGCACGCTGGCCTGGATCGGCTCTTTGGAAAACAACGGCGCGCTGTTGCCGCCGCACTCAACGAACGTCATGCGCGACACCATCGGATAGCGCGCCAGTGCATCGAGCGTGAAGACCAGGGACTGCTTCACCAGGCCGTGGATAACCAGGCGGTGCTTGTCCGGATCGATGTCGGGGTCGCCGGCGTGCGAAATCACGAAGTGCAGGCCGTTCGGCGTGAGCGTCCCGTTAAGCAGATGGTGCGGCGTGCGCGCGTGCTGGGTGCGCGGCTCGGCTTTGGGGTTGCTCAGGGTGCGCACAACATTTTTTTCGAATCGAGACCGCGCGCCGTAATCCGGAACCGTGGCGCCGGGCACCAGGCTCCACGGATCGTCGGCGAACTGCTGGGCGGATGCGGATTGAACCAGCGCGTAACCCGTCATCCCCGCCAGCGCGGCACCGCCGCGGAGAAACGCGCGGCGGTGAAGCAGGCCGTTGCCGGCAACCGCTTCAAGATTTTTCAATTCTCGCTCTGATCGGTCCCTCGGCGTCGTTGTCATAGTT
>QHXC01000298.1 GCA_003222815.1 Acidobacteriota bacterium
CAGACCGCTTTGAGCGATTGTGGGCCGCAAACCTGAGAAGTCCGGTGTCACCGCGCTGGGACGCCATGTGGCCTCGCGAGAGCTAGAGGCCGGGCTCGGGAATTTCTTGCCAGTAATAAGAGCCGTATAGATAATCAACGGCGTCGGAGTTGTTTCATAAAGAGACAGGGATGAAGAACCTTGCCCAAGATTTGCTTTACGGTTGCCGGATGCTGTTGAAGAAGCCTGCATTCACGATCGTGGCGGCTTTGTCGCTTGGTTTGGGGATCGGTGCCAATACCGTCATCTTTAGCTTGATCAACACGACGCTGCTGCGGCCTCTGCCGTTCAGGGATTCAGAAAGGCTGATGGTTATCTGGACCGTTCCTCTCCAGAATCGGACGCAACAGAATGGTGTCAATTTTACAAGCTACACGATGTTTCGTGAAAAGCTTCAGACGCTGGAATCGTTCGGTGCCTTAACGGGTAGCATCAAAAACCTGGGGGCAGAGAAAGATGGCGCTTCGGCTGAAAGGATCACTGGGTGGGGGTTTTCACCCGCTGTGTTTCAGGCGCTCGGCGTGAAGCCGGTTTTAGGCCGGCTGTATACAGAGGCTGAAGACGAAATCGACAATTGGGCGCCCGTCATCGTTATCACGCATCGGCTTTGGAAGCGGCGCTTCAATAACGATCCGAACGTTATTGGCAAAAAGATCATTCTCGATCAGAATCCGATCACGATTATCGGAGTCCTACCCGAAGACTTCAATTTCTTTGGCGACGAGACCGACTTCATCTGCCCCTTGGAAATCAGAAGGCCACAATCACAGAGCAAAGCCGGAATCATTCTACCGTTGGGCCGGCTGAGAAGCGGGACCTCGAGGAAGCAAGCTCAAGCCGAAGTCGACACGATTGCCGCCCAACTCGAATCATCGGATCCGGAGCGGAACAAAGGCAACGGGGCCTGGGTTCAGCCGCTTCAAGAAGCCGCATACGGCGGGTTTCGCAATCCACTGCTCCTTTTGCAAGGCGCGGTTGCGTTTGTCCTGTTGATCGGCTGCGGGAATGTGGCAGGTCTGCTGCTCGCGCGAGCGGCTTCTCGGCGGACCGAGGTTGCCCTGAGGACGGCCTTAGGCGCCGGACGATTGCGCATCGTCCGGCAGTTGGTCACTGAGAGCTTTCCTCTTTCGCTGCTCGGCGGCATCATCGGCGTAAGTTTGTCGTGGGCGGGCTTGAAGCTTTTCATCGGCTTGTCGTCGTGCTGACTGCGATCGTGTTCGGAATCGTTCCCGCTCTACAGGCATCGAAAGCCGATCTCGTGAGTTCGCTAAAAGAATCCGGCCGGAGTGGAACCGATGGCGTCGGGCGACAGTACTTGCGCAGCGTCCTGGTGACGGCGCAAATCGCGCTTGCGCTCGTGCTACTTATCGGCGCCGGCCTGATGATCAACAGCTTTGTTCGGGTTCAGAAGAACCAACTGGGCGCCGATCCGCGAAATGTGCTGACTTTCGATTTTCGGTTTGCACAAAATGACGCAGTTAAGCCCGTCGGCATCAGATATCGCGGTGTTGGACTGTGGGAGGTCAGCCCTCTGACCGCGCTGACTTTCGATCGAATCGTTGAACGGATGCGCACCCTTCCAGGCATTGTTTCAGCCGCCGCCGTGAACAGACCTCGGCTGAATTCCGGCGGCATTTCCTTGCCATTTCTCATCGAGGGCCGCCCGGCTCCCCTGCCAAGCGGGGATCCGTCGAGCGGGCCCGAGAACCAGGGGCAGACCGCGGACTACTTTTCCATAACGCCCAATTTCTTCAGCACAATGAGGATTCCGATTTTGCGTGGTCGCGATATCGGCCTGCAGGACAGTGCGGCCGCAACGCTGGTGATCGTCATTAATCAGACGATGGCACGCCGCTTCTTCGGAAACGAAGATCCGATCGGAAAGCGGATCACGCTGGATTTCGTGCCGGATGAACGTCCGCGGCAAGTCATCGGTGTCGTTGGAGACACGCGCGGGAATCGCCTGCAGAAAGAACCGATTCCGACCATGTATGTGCCGCATGTGCAGCAAACGCCGCGTTGGATAGGGCCTCAATGGAACGATCGCGGGGGAATGTGTTTTGTTCTGCGCGCGGCAGGTGATCCCATGACTTTGGTGGAAGCTATCAAACGCGCCGTAGCGGATGTGGATACGACGAGGCCGGCAACCAATTTTCGAACGGTCGAGCAGTACCTCGACCAGCAGACGCAGTATCTGCGATTGTACATCCTCCTGCTCGGCATCTTTGGCGGGATCGCTGCGCTCCTGGCAGCGATCGGGATCTACGGCATCATGGCGTACTCCGTCGCCGAGCGCACGCGCGAAATTGGCATCCGCATGGCGCTTGGGGCCGGAACACCTGAGGTGCTGAAGATGGTCATGCGTCACGCTGTTTTCCTGATCAGTTTAGGCTGCATCATTGGTCTGGCGGCATCCTTTGCGCTTACGCGCTTGATTAGCAGCGGCCTTTACGGCATCACTGCCACCGATCCGGTAACATACGCCGGAACTTCCGCGCTGCTGATCGTTGTCGCCGTCATTGCGTGCATGGTCCCAACAATCCGCGCCATTCGCGTTGACCCCAGCATCGCGTTGCGCTACGAATAATGACCCTGAGATTGCCTGGGAATTGGTTATTCAAGAAACCGAAGGCGCCCAGCAAACGATTGACGTAGACGTTATGCCCTCCCAGCATCTGCGATAGCATTGCTAAGAATTGACGAAGATAACAAACGGGAGGTGGCCGGTTAGAGCTGCTTAATTGCCGCTATTCGCGAACTGAATGCCGTGTGATATTTCGGAGATCTGCCGGCTAGGCTGCCCCAATGCAGGCTGCTGATTTGCGGTTGAGGGCACGGCTATTCCGCCTTGACAGCCAAACAGGGGTCGATGGTGCAAGCTCGTCGCGCGGGAAGGTAACTCGCAAGGCAAGCGGCCGCCAGCATACCAATCGAAACAATCAACCAGACACTGGGGTCAAGCGGGCGAACTTCAAACAGCATGGCGGATAGGAGATTTGTCACTGAAAACGTCGCGACCCAACCGATCGCAAGCCCTGCTGATGCTGGTACGAAACCGCTCTGCAACATGAGAGTGATGATTTTGCCGGCAGGAGCGCCAAGCGCGACGCGAATACCGATTTCCCTCGTACGTTGTGTGACCATGTGGGAGATGACGCCGTAAATCCCCGTCAAGGAAAGAAGAAGTGCGACCGCGCCAAACGCCGAAAGCAGTGTGGTCGCGAAGCGTCGTGGCGCGAGCGTGTCGTCGATGAGTTCGTCCATCGTCTTCACGTCAGTAACGAAAGCGTCTTTATCCACGCCAGCGATGCGTTTTCGCACGTCGGAAATGATTGCAGATGGATCGCTGCTGGTTCGGACCAGGAGTGTGATATGCGGTTGCGGATAGAGACCCAACGGATAGTAAAGCTCTGAATCGGACTTCGAGTCGAGCCCCATGTACTTCACGTCTCGAGCAACACCGATGATCGTGGCGGGTCCGCTCGTAAACAGCAACCGCTTTCCGACGGCATCTTCGCCGGGCCAGTAGCGCGAAGCCAACGTGTTGTTGACAACCACGTCGGGCAGGTCACCGACGTTTCCGACTTCGTCACGATGTTCGAACTCGCGGCCTGAGACGAGCGGGATTTGCATTACGCGGAAATACCCCGGATTCACGACGCGGATTCTCGCTTCAGGTTTCTCATCGGCGCTTGGCTGTCCTTCAACCTCAAAGTTTCCCCAGAAGGTGCCTGGCTTCATGGGCACGCCTTGCGCCACTGTGACAGCGGTCACCTGGGGTAGCGCTTCGACGGCATCGATCACTTCTCGTGAAAAGACCACATTGTGCTTCCACTCAAATTTGTTGTTGGGAAGTGAGACCGTCATCGTCAACAATCTCTTCGGATCGAAACCTGGATCGACCGATAACAGTTGCTTTGCGCTCTTGATCATGAGGCCCGTTGCGATCAATAAGACGAGCGCAATCGCTACTTCTGCCGCCACGAGAACAGACACGCTTCGGTTGCGGAGACGCGGAGCGCCGGATCCGCGGCTATCTAGTTTGAGAGTGTCGCCGGGCGCGGCCACTGACATGTGCAATGCAGGAATAATTCCGGTAAGAAGCGCGGTCAAACACGTAGCGAGCACGGTGAATGCCAGCACAGTCACGTTGATGGATGCTGTTCTGGCAAGTGGGACGCCTTCGGGGATTTGCGGACTCAGAAGATGTGTCCCCCAGGCAGCAAGCGGCACGCCCAATATTGCCGCGGCAAATGCGAGCAACGTAGACTCAACAAAAAACTGTCGGGCGATACGGATCGAAGAGGCACCGAGCGCTGACCGTATCGCGACTTCTTTTTGGCGGCCGGCAGCGATGGACAAAAGAAGATTTGCTACATTTCCGCAAGCGAGAAGGAGAACGCAGATTGTGCATATGATCAGCAGAGCGAGCACGCGCCGATTCTTCCCCAATAAATGTTCGCGTAGCGGGACGATTCGAACTTTCACGTTCACATTGCTCTGGGGATAAGCAACTGCGAGGTTGTGGGCGATAGCGTCCATTTCAGACTGCGCCTCTTCAATTGTGATGCCCGGCCGGAGGCGCGCAATCACGTCGTAGTCGTTGTCCTTACGGCTCGCGATGACTGCTGCGGGAGGTAGCGGAAATGGTTGCCAGAAATCCACGGTGTCATCGATGCCTGAAGGATCATCGTAAAAATCCGCGCTCAACGGCGGGAAGTGTACGTCGCGTTGCGCCACACCGTTGACTCGAACCGGAGTTGGGCCAATGCGGTCGAGATTGATCATGTTCACGTCAATCGATCGGCCGACAAGATTGCGATTCGCGGCGAAACTACGCCGCCAGAGCTGATTGCCAAGAATGATGTCGGATGAGTACGTTGCGTTGCGGCGAAACGTCGTGCCCATCAGAGGCACATCGAGAACATCGAAAAACTCTGGAGTTATAAGAAGCCCACGGAGCCGCTCTGCTTGACCGTCGTGCAGAAGATCCATGTAGCGGAAGCGGTAGCCTGCTATCGCCACAAAGGATCGGGCTTGAGTCTGCCAGTCGCGAAGGTCGGCAGACGATGCCCGCCCGGTGTTCAACACGCGAGAAGGATCAATGCTTCGCAATACCACGAGCCGATCTGCGTTTGCGAACGGAAGCGGTCGCAAGAGCATCGCGGAAGCAACACTGAAGATGGCCGTGTTCGCCCCAATCCCGACTGCAAGACTCGCGACCGCAGTCAGAATCGCAAAGCGATTTCGACTCAACAGGCGAACGGCGTGGCGCATGTCGGCTATCAAGCCCTTCATGACGCCAATATAGCTCCTTAACCCGGAACTGTCGAAGAGGAACACCGGGTCGAGTGGCCATATAACCGCCTGCCTGCCCCGAGGCGTCCCGAGGATCAATGCCTCGCCCCCACCCTGGAAGGTGATCCAAAAATCGGACATCATTGCGATTCTTTATGAATCCGACAATGCGTGGCGCCAGATCTTCCTCGATGGGCGCGAGCTGGGGGACGACTGTTGCGCTGAGGCTCGCGGAACAATTCCGCACCCGAATCGTAAGTATCTCACAAATTTTCGGTAACCTTTTTGCCGAGGCGCGGTTCTATTAAGAGGTGGGAGTCGGGGTCAGTCTCAGTTCACAGAAACGGTGGAGACTCCGCGACCGGTTATGCTTGGAGATTCTTTATGGCGTCATTTCTGCAAGATCTGCGATATAGCGGGCGAATGCTCGCACGTAGTCCTGGTTTCGCGATTATCGCTCTACTGACACTCGCGTTGGGAATCGGCGCCAACACGGCGATATTTAGTTTCGTCGATGGCGTTCTCCTGAAACCGCTGCCATACGAGAATGCCGATCGTATCGTGCGCGTTCTTGAACGACCCCCTCGTGGCGAACGCAATGGCATTTCAACGCTAAACTTCCTCGATTGGCAGAAGGACAACCGCGTCTTCGATTTCATGGCAGCACAGACAGGCGGACCAGCGACACTCACTGGTGTAAGCGAACCCGTACAGCTGCGAGGTGCGCGTGTGTCCTCAAGCTACTTCGAAATCTTTGGAATCAAGGCGGCAGTTGGCCGCACTTTTCTTCCGGATGAAGACCAACTTGGGAAGGATCGGGTCGTAATACTCAGCCACGCTCTTTGGATTCGTCAGTTCGGCGGGGATCCGTCGATCATCAATCACACGATTCTCCTGGATAATGAACCGCACACCGTCATTGGTGTATTGCCGGCCGGTAGTGCGTTCGATCGCGCGTTCAATCAACTGTGGCGGCCTCTAGCCTTCGAGCCGTCGAACATGACGCGTAACTTTCATTGGCTGGGAGCCTTTGCCCGTCTAAAGCGAGGGATGTCACTCGAGCAAGCCAGGGCGCAGATGACCGCGATTGGTACGCGAATTGAAAAAGACTTTCCGGATTCTAATAAGGGATGGGGTGTAGTTGTTGAGCGTTACGCGGATGTCATTGTGGGTCCGGAAACCCGGACGGCGCTTTGGGTGTTGATGACCGCCACGGGTATGGTGCTTCTGATCGGATGCGCGAACCTGGCCAATCTCGCGTTAGCGCGCGGCGTGTCTCGCGAGCGGGAGGTTGCCGTGCGCGCGTCCCTCGGCGCGGGACGGTGGCGTTTGGTCTGCCAATTCCTTACGGAAAACGTGTTGGTTTCGGTTTGTGGGGGCCTGTTCGGAATTCTCGTTGGCTACGGCATCATGCGATGGATGCAGCGTCTGATCCCGCCATATTCCTTCGCTCGCGAAGTCAACATCACGATGGACGTTCGCGTGTTGCTTTTTGCGCTGGCAATCTCCGTTTTTACAGGATTGCTCTTTGGTCTGGCCCCGGCTCTGCAAGCGACGTCGCCGGATCTCGTGAATTCGATGAAGACGAGCAGCCGCAACACGACGAGCAACGCCTCCCGCAAATGGTTTCGAGACATCTTGATCGTTGCGGAAGTCACGCTGGCATTCATACTGCTCGCCGGCTCCGGACTTATGCTACGCAGCTTCTTCCGGCTGCTGAATGTTGATACAGGCTTCGATTCCACAAACGTGTTGACTATTGGCCTGCCCACCGCGGTCAAGCAATTTCCAGATGCCACACGGTTGAA
>QHXC01000299.1:0-1025 GCA_003222815.1 Acidobacteriota bacterium
AGTGTACTGGCTGCACCCAAGCCCATGCTCGCGCCACCGAAACTCATATTGCCCGGCATGATAAAAATCATGTTGCTGCCCATGCTGCTTATCTGATCCAGCACCATGGACTGAGCGCCCTGACCGATAGACACCAGCACGATGACCGCGCCGACGCCAATAACAATGCCGAGCATCGTCAGGGCCGTCCGCAGCTTATTACGGCCGAGCGCACGGAATGCAACCTTAAGGATGGCCAGCAGATTCATCTTCATCGTCCTCGTCCTCGGTTTCAGGCGGCATCTGCCGTAAAACTTCAGAAGCGTTCTTCCGGTTTTCGACCCGGATATCTCGCCGGATGCGCCCGTCCCGGAACTGAATGATACGATCGGCGTACTGCGCGACGTCCGGTTCGTGAGTCACTATGATGAGCGTGAGATTCCGCTCACGATTCAATCGCTGAAAGATCTCCATCACTTCAACCGAGGTCCGCGTATCGAGGGCGCCGGTCGGCTCATCGGCCACGATGATCTCGGGGCGGTTGGCAAGCGCGCGGGCGATCGCGACGCGCTGCTGCTGTCCCCCGGACAACTGGTTCGGCATATTCCGCTCCCGGTCCGCAAGACCAACGGTGGCCAGCGATTCGCGGGCTCTTCGCAGCCGTTCGCGCGCGGAAACACCGGCGTAGATGAGGGGCAGCTCGACGTTCTCAAGAGCGGACGTTCGAGGAACCAGGTTGAAACTCTGAAAAACAAACCCGACGCTTTTGTTTCGAATGTCCGCGAGGCCTGGTTTGTCCACGGTTGAGACATCCACGCCCTCCAGAAAGTAATGCCCCTTCGTCGGGTGATCGAGACATCCGATGATGTTCATCATCGTCGACTTGCCCGAACCTGAAGGCCCCATAATCGCAACAAACTCGCCGTGCCGGATGACGAGTGAAACACCACGGAGTGCGTGAACTTCAAAGTCCTCCATCGGATAGACCTTGTGAATGCGCTCCAGGCGAATAACGGCCTCGCGATCGAGTGGACCCTGTCCCGGCG
>QHXC01000299.1:1046-5365 GCA_003222815.1 Acidobacteriota bacterium
CACCCCCCGGTGTCCACCTATCGGCCCACCCGCGCTCCGCCTCCACCGCCTCGTGCTCCGAATCCAAAGGGCCCAAAGCCGGGTCCGCCGGCCGGAGCGGTATTTGCGGCCTGCGTGCTGTCGCCAATGATTACGGAATCACCGGGTTGGAGTTCCCCCGAAACAAGTTCGGTCGCCGAACCGTCCGTAATCCCAAGTATGACCTTTCGCAGTTCGGGCTTGCGTTCCGCGTTCAACACAAACACCGCACCGGGACGCTGCACGGTTCGCTTCGGCTGAACGAATCTAATCTTTTCAGAAGGGTCCCATTTTTGGCCTGGAGCCAGATGCGGGGGCGCGGCCTCGCTGGCTTGTCTTCTCTCGGCCGGCTGTTCAGGCTCGGTGTGGCTAACCCCGGCAAAGGTGCCGCGCTCCGGCCTCAAGTCTTCCCGGTGCGTCCCGGCCGGGGTATAACGCAGGGCCGCATTCGGTACTTTGACGGCGTTGTCGCGCTGGTCTACGGTGATGGTGATGTTTGCCGTCATCCCCGGTTTCAGTCTCAGCTCCGAGTTTTCAATGCTCAGGATCACGCTGTAGGTCACGACATTCTGCACGGTCTGCGGGCTAAGCCGGATTTCAGAAATTTTGCCTCGGAATATGTCATTCGGATACGCGTCGACTGTGAACTTAACGTCGGCCTGGTCCGAAATGTTGCCGATATCCGCTTCATCCACACTCGCATTCACCTGCATCCGCGATAAATCGTTGGCGATGGAAAAAAGGGTCGGCGACTGTAAGCTTGCCGCGATCGTTTGTCCAACATCGATGTTCCGCGAGATCACAACTCCGTCGACGGGAGAGTAAATGTTGCAGTAATCCAGATTGAGCTGCGCGCGATTCAGGTCTGCCTGAGCTTGCTCGAGCTGCGCCTTCACCTGCTCGAGTTGAGCTGCCGACGCATTACTCTGTGCTTCGACCTGGTCTATTGCGGCCTGAGCCTGTTCGAATTTCGCCTGAGCGGAATCCGCATTGGCCTTGGCGTTGTCGTAATCGTTTTTGGAAACAACTCCGCTCTTGCTTAACTCCGAGGCCCGCTGAAACAACGTGGCGGTATTGTCGCGGGCGACGCGGGCCGCTTCAAGATTGGCCTTGGCGCTCTGCAAATTTGCGGCCTGCGTTTTCAGTTCGGCTTCCGCGCTGCGAATGCGTGCCTGGCCGGCCGCCACGTTCGCGCGCGCATTTTCGACCTGCGCCTGAAAATTTCGTGGATCGAGTTTGGCCAGAAGCTGCCCGCGTTTCACAACGGAATTGTAATCTGCATAAAGCTCTTCGACCTGGCCGGATACCTGACTGCCTACCTGAACAGTGACCACGGTCTGCACGACTCCGGTAGCATTCACCACGTTGCGTAGAGCCCCGGCTTCGACCCGGGAAGTAAAGAACTCCGCCGACGACGACTTCTGGCTCCTCATGGAAAACGCCAGAATCCCAGCAAGCATGACAAGGCCAAATGCAATAAGTGCTGTCTTTCTTGTCAGTAATTTCTTCATATGGTGAATACGATGTAGCTGCCGGATAATTACGCTGCTAGTCCGCCTTCATTGGCTCGGCCGCATCGCTATAGATGGCGGCTGGTTTCTTAAAACGGACAGCAAGGTCGTCGAAGAGCGAATAGGCCACCGGCGTAAACAGCAAAGTCAGCAATAGACACAACAACTGTCCACCAGTCACCACAATGCCGATGGGAGCCCGGGATCCGGAGCCCGGTCCGCGGCTTAACACGATCGGTAGCATACCGGCCACAATTGCCAACGTGGTCATCAGAATTGGACGGAGCCGGGCGTGATTCGCCGTGATGATTGCTTCATGCCTTTCCATCCCCCGCAAGCGTAAAGTATTGGTGTAGTCGATTTGAAGAATGGAGTTCTTCTTCACGATTCCGAACAGCAGCAGGATGCCCAGACCGCTGAATAGATCCAGCCGCGAATGGCTTATCCAGAGCGAAAACAGGGCAAACGGAATACTGAGCGGCAGCGACAACATGATCGTGATCGGGTGCAGGTAGCTCTCAAATTGCGCCGCCAACACCATGTACATGAAGATGGCAGAGAACAAAAAAGCCAGGATGAAGCTCCGTTGCAGTTCGTTGAACATTTTGGTCCGCCCCGTGAACTCGAGGAGGTACCCGGGTTTCATCTGGATCCCGCCCAGCTTCGCCTCCAAGGCCGCGGTAGCGTCACCAATACCGACGTTGTTGTTCAAATTTGCGACGAGCGTGACCTGACGCTCGCGGCCCTGGCGCTCGATGGTTGTGGGACCGATGTTTTTTTCGAGCCCGGCGAAATTCGCCAGCTGCACCTGTCCAAGGCGGTTCGAGGGAATCCAGAGATTCTGGATCTTCTCCGGACGGTCGCGGTCTTCGGGCAGCAGTCGTAGTCGAACCGAGTACTGTTCGTCACCATCCTTGAACTTGGAAACCTCTTCCCCGGCAACCATGGTTCGAAGTGCTGTGGCCACATCGGCCGCACGAACACCAAGGTCGGCGGCCTTAGCGCGATCCAGATGGACATGTACCTCGGGATTACCGATGCTGAAGGTCGTGTCCTGGTCCACCAATCCCCGAGTTGACCGCATTAATTCGAGGATCTGACTCGAATACTTTTGCAGCTCCTTGAGATCCGGACCGCGGACATTCAATATGACCGACTGAGCGCGGAAGCTGCCCCCACTAACTCCCTGGACAGGCTGAATGGCTACTCGCAGGTTCGGAAACTTCACTTTCATCATCGCTCGGGCATCGTCCATCACTTCAAATTGAGTGAACTTACGCTCGGTAAGGTCCGAAAGCGCGATGTAAACGGATCCGTCTGTCACACTCGAGCTACCGCCCGAATTGATGGTCGACAGGACATGCTGCACACCCCGGAGTTTCCAGGCTTCCTTCTCGATGTTTTGAATAACGGCGTCGGTACCCGCGAGCGACGTGCCATCGGGTGTCTTAATCACGATTTCAAATTCGTTCTGATCGTCGAATGCAAAGAAATCCTTTCCGACAAGCATCGCCATTGGAACAATGGACAAAACCGTGAGAAGAAAGAAGCCAACCATGATCGCGCGGTGCGCGAGCGCCCAGTTGAGCATTCGCCCATAAGCGCGGTCGATGATCCGATAAAAACCGGAATCCTTGGATTGGTGCTGGCTGTTCTTCCGCAGAAAACGCGAGCTCAACATCGGCGTAAGTGTAAAACTGACCAACATCGAAACCATGATCGAGACCGCCATGGTCAAACCGAAGCTCTTTAGAAAGCGGCCGGCAACGCCGCCCAGAAACACGACGGGCAGGAAGATGACAACCAGCGATAAGGTGGTGGCCATAACGGCAAGTCCGATTTCCTGTGTTGCCGAGACAGCCGCACGAATTGGTGGATAACCCTCTTCTTCAATGTAGCGATAAATGTTTTCCAGAACGACAATCGCGTCGTCGATGACGATACCAACCGCCAGCGTGAGTCCAAGCATGGTGAGGTTGTTCAGCGTCATGTCGAGGCCGACCATGGCGGTGAAGGTTGCGATGATTGAAATGGGTACAGCCACGGCGGCAATAATAGTGCTGCGAAAATTGCGCATGAAAACCAACACCACAATCGCAGCGAGCAGACCGCCAATGATCAGGTGCTCATTGATGGCGTCGACTGAAGCTTTAATGAAGCGGGATTGATCGCGAATCACCTCCGCATGAATATCCGGGGGAAGCCGGGCACCGAGCTCCGCCAGCCGCTCCTTGATGGTGTCGGCGACGCGAACCGTGTTCGTTCCCGATTGCTTCCGCACGAGCAAAGACACGGCTGAAGTCCCATCCTGCCGCGCGAGACTGCGCGGCTCTTCGAAACCATCTTCGATCCTGGCAATGTCCCGAAGGTAAACCGGCGTGCCATTGACAGCCGCAATGACCAGCTTTTCAAAATCGCGAACATTCTCAACGCGTCCGAGGGTTCGTAGAACCAGCTCGTTTGGACCTTGATCGATGCGTCCACCCGGTACTTCGACATCCTGAGCGCGAATCGCGTTTCGCACCTGGTCGATGGTCAAGCGATATGCCTGGAGCTTATCCGCATCCAGCCAGATCTGAATTTCTCGCCGCCGGCCGCCCACGATTTGAACCGACCCGATGCCGCGCACGGATTCGAGCCGCTGCTTGATCTGCTTATCCGCGATTTCGGTCAGCTCTCGAAGTGGACGGCTTCCATAAACGGAAATCGACAGGACGGGGGCTGCGTCAAAGTCGACGCGCTCGATCACCGGAGTATCCGTGTCCCGCGGCAATTGACCGATAATCGTCG